>CAZPLV010000356.1:0-1501 GCA_964587295.1 uncultured bacterium | reverse complement strand
CCGTTTATCAGCTACGCTGGTTGCCTATGGGTAGTTTTATCGCCGCCGTCAAGAGCCTGCACTGGATGAACGTGTTCCTGGGCTGCCTCATTCTGTTCGTTGCGCAGGTGTTGCTGTCATTTGGCGCGGCTGCCCTCGCCCTTCCGGTTCCGCCGCTGGCAATCACGCTGATTGCGATGATTATCGGCGCCGTGGCAACGGGCCGCATGGTCCCGGACCGCAAGCTGCTGCATGGCATCCTCGTGCCCGTTACGTACTACGTAATCTTTTTCGTCCTGATTCAGATTCTGTCGCTCCGTACGTCCGGAGCTGACGGCGTCCAGAGCTGACCCGGCCGCACAGGTACTGCAATTTCAGTGGCAGGCCCGGAACACGGCAAGGACCTGCCACTCACGCCTTAAAGCTGGGTGTTGCCGCGGGTGTTCCGCGCGATTTCACTTGTGTTCTGTGCAATCCGGAAGAGCGCCACGGCTATCTCAAGGCCAACGCGGTTGAGAATCACGGAAATGATGAAGACAATCGGCGCTCCAATAATGGCGATGAAAAAGCCGGGGCCGGCGAGCAGGGCAACAAATGTGCCAAGTGCGGATATGGCCGCCATTACGGTCAGCAGAATGAAAATGACACTGACAATCTTCGGGGTTATGAACTCCCTGAAAGAAAAGTCGAAGAGTGCCGAGAAGAAGGAAGTTGGCTGTGAATTCATGCTGGTCCTCGTTTCATGAAATGGGTCCTGACTGGCAGCGCCATCAATTGCACCGCCCACATCTGATTGACTGTTTCGACAAGATTCCCGCTGACCACTGACAAATGCCAGTCCCCCGACCGGACTCCTTTCAGGCTGAATATTTCATGCCTTGTGGCTGATGGCGCTGACCGTAACTCCGTCCGGGTGACAGGACTCTTACCGGGCCGCACGGATCGGCTGAGGTAAGACTTCCGTCACGCAGACCGGGATCAGGCCGGCGAAGAGCAGATGCAGCGTGACCTGAACGCACGGATCAAGTCGAACGACGCCCCGACCCGCACGGAGGAAAGCGAAGTCGAACTACTGAAGGTCGATAACGAGTGGCTCCTCGTGACGCCGCCGGAAGAGGCCGCCGATGATGAGGTTCCGCTGTTCTGGAACACGGTTTTTGCGTTCATGGCGGATGCCTGACCGCGGAATCAGCTGAGCTGACTACAGGAAGTTCTCGAGCAACACTTCAACGAACTCGTCGGGCTTCTCGGTGTGAACATCATGTCCGGACTCGATGTTCACCAGCTGGCCTTCCGGTAACAGGCTGACCGCCTGGGCTGCGTCGTCACCGTCCATGGCTGCCAGCAGCAGGCCGTCATCGTCGTATTGCCAACTGGCGTGAATCAGCACGGTTGGTGCCCGCAGCCGCGCCAGGGTCTCGGCCTGGTCGAAACCGGCAAACCACGATCCGTCATAAAAAGTGTCGCCGAACTGCAGATCGTACGGTCCGTCCAGCAGCCCGAATGCCCGGTTCAGGGACGG
>CAZPLV010000355.1:0-1502 GCA_964587295.1 uncultured bacterium | reverse complement strand
GTGTGATGCTTGCCGGTCAGGTCGCCCAGGGCTGCTATGCGGCGTTCAGCTTCTGCGATGATCTCCGAGCGTTTGGTTTCATCCCTCATCGCCTGCTCCGGGTTATGGACAACAACGAACCGCCTCGCGGTGACACTGCCCTTGTTTGTGATGACTTCCTTCACCCTGAGACCACTGTCCAGCGTCTTGTACCTGCCTGGCCTGGATAACGCCTCGGGCAGGCTGCCGTCCCTGCCGAGCCGCATTTTCTCACCAAGGATGAACGCGTCCCCAGCGCCCTGCAGGGTCCTGCGGTTCTGCTCGCTGTTGAAGCCGGTATCCATCACCATGACCACCCGGCTGAGTTTCCAGTCGTTCAGGTCGCGCTTGACTTCATCGACCACGCTCACATCAACCGTGTTGCCAGGCCATACCCAGCATTTCACGGGGATGCCGTCGCGGGTGACTGCGAAGCCAAGTACTGCCTGAGCCAGGTCGGGCCTGCTGTCCTTGCTGTAACCACGCTTCCGCAATCCAGGAACGAAATCCGGATCACTAACAGTGCTGGAATCGGAATCAGTTTCCGGGTCGGCATCCTCCGGAATGTCCTCGTCTTCGCCCTCGATCTCGAAGTACGTGCTGGTCGTATCAACGAAGATCAGGTCCACCTCAAGGTTCAACACGTTACGGACACTGTGGAACACTTCCCGCTGAACCTCATCATGAGACGCGAGCAGGAAATCCATAGCCCGGTACAACTGCTGCACCTCCACCGAATCAAGGCTGTCAATATGCGCCACGTCACTGACCCAGGACTCCGCGGCCAACTTACTGCCGGGACATAGCGCCCGGTTCGCCACCAGGGCAAACAGCAGTCGCTCGACAGGCACACCGAACCCACGTTTGGAAGCCAGTTTCTTCAGCACCCCGGCAATACCCAGGCGCTGCCACAAGCCATCCAGCAGATAAGTACCACCATACTCTTTGGCTCCGAGGAACTCGAACTGAGACTGCAAACCCACATCCTGCCGCACACCGGCAGCCTCTTCGGGATCCAGGTACCGGGACAGGCTGTTGATCAGCCGCTTGAGTGCCTCAGGGTCTAGCCGATCCTTGCGGCCGAGCCCCTGAATGATCCGCGTGCGGGATTTCCCGTCAACCCATTCGTTATGAACGAGCTGCACGTACTCAACACCTTTGGACTTCACCGTTCGCAAGAACACTGTACCTAGACACTACCACGCCACATACATGCAGCACAAGTCCAGCCGCGCACACGGGTGTCACTAGCTTCTGGAAGCCAAAAGCAATCCCTGACAGCAGGAACACCGTCAGGGACGCAAAGCAAAATCTTCAGCCAGTCAATTGTTACCAGTCACTGTCGAACGCCAGTCCTACCCACAGCGAGTGCCAATCCAGTTATCGCCACTCAGTCAGTCCGAAATCGTGAGACTTGACTAGCTGGGTCTGAGTTTCGGATCGGATGTATGATCATGGCTCCGGATTCAAATGGTAAAGGTAAA
>CAZPLV010000354.1:0-1511 GCA_964587295.1 uncultured bacterium | reverse complement strand
ACAGTGCATGCATCCACGTCTCGGTTTTGAGTTCCCGCATGAAGAAGGCGACCATCTCGTTCTTCTGCTGTTCGCTCAGGTCAGTTTGCATGCACTGAGCGACCGTATGGAAATCAAGGCAGTGCCTGACAGTGTTGCTGCTGCCGTCGGGCTGCAGGCAGGTCCAGTAGCCTTCCCCGGGTACGTACAGCTCCTGGACACGCGGCACCATCTCAAGGGCGAGCTGCTCAAGTTCCGCTGCCTCGTCAGCCCGGCCGGCCTCGCGCAGCATGGTGGCCACCGTGCGCAGGTTCCAGACGTTGGCGGCGTTGAAGGAGGCAACCTTGCCGGTGTAGGTGCTGACGCATTCGAGCAGGTTGTTCGCTCCGCCGTAGTCTGCCAGGCCGTCCTCCCCGGCAATGCGCCGGTAATAGAGGGCGGCTTCCTTGAGGTGATCCAGGACGCTCGCGCCGCGCACCTGCTGCCCGAGGGCAGCGTAGTCGCCGGTGTAGCGCGTGTATTGCCACAGCATGTGGATAATCGCGTAGTCGTTGACGGCGTACCAGAAGCCGACCGGATCGCCGGTCTGGAAATCAACGGCGCAGCCTGCATGCAGGTCGGATTCGAGCCATTGGTCGATCATGCGTTTCATGACCTTCGGGTCTAGCTGCGAGAGGATGCCGGATACCATCATCGCGTCCCACGGGAAGATCCAGTTGTTGTGGAACGTGTAGGTGCTCGAGGGGAATCCGGTCACATATACGGTGGCGGGCGTGCCGAACTTTGGCGTACGCTTCACCTGCAGGAGCGTCATGATGCCCATGTAGTACATGCGGGCGAGTTTCGGGTTGCGGCTGGTCAGTACCGCGGCGTAACCACTGAAACTGCCGCCGTCACGGGTGAAGGCAGCACGCCATTCGGCTTCCCAGTCAGCAGCCGCGCGGGCAGCCACCCTCTCCATTGAGGCCAGACTTTCGCTGCAGTCCGTGCTGGCACCGTCAGCTGAATCTGCCAGTGAGTGCGCCCATTCAAGCGTGGTTGAGGCTGCCGGCTGCAGTTCGATGCGGTAGTGCAGCACCAGGTAGGCCTTGTCATCTGTCACTTTGCCGTCGAGTTCTCCGCTGTTGAGTGCCTGCTGCCAGCGGTCATCTTCACGGGCGAATGACGCCGTACTTACCGGCCTGTGGTTCATTGCAGCTGCGGCGAATGCGTCTCCGTCGGGGCTGGAGATGAGCACCTGCTGCCCGTCTCCGGTGACGGTCACGTTGCCGCGGGCAGTCTCGGGTGGTGGCCAGTCGGTGTTCCATCTGGCGCGCACGTCGGTGGTCAGCCGCACGAACAGGTCCACATTCAGTGGCGAATTTCCCATGTTGCTGAGCTCCATGCGGTTCAGCACAACCTGCCTGCTGGTTGACAGGTAGGTGGTGGTGCTGGCGTTCAGGTCGCCGCTGTTGCCTTCGCGGGTGATGCGGTCGGAGTGCCAGCGGTAGGTGAGTTCACGGAACAGCTGGCCGGTTTCCTGCATGTCGCTG
>CAZPLV010000353.1:0-1512 GCA_964587295.1 uncultured bacterium | reverse complement strand
GCCGGTCATGAGGAGCCCGCCTCCGCTTTCGACGTATTCGAGCAGCAGTTGGTGCTGCCCGACGGTGAAGTCGTTGGCTGCGTTGCGCATGATGACGGCACTCCACTGCATGGGTGCGGTGATGTCACCGGCATTCCCTTCGGTCACACCGGCTCCTGCGCTGCGCAGCAGATCCGCTGTGGCCGGATCGTCAATGACGAGAACGGGGCGCTGCTCACTGATGGGCAGTTCGCCGGCCAGCCGGTCGTCCGCCAGCGGCTGGCGCCAGTTGACTTCGACCAGGGCGGTTACGGGCATGCTGCCACCCTCTGCAGCAGTGAACATGAACGGAACCGTGCTGCGTCCTGCCGGCAGCTCGCGTTCCACCGGTTCGAGTGATTCGCCACCGGCCGTGACGTGCAGCCGGGCTGTCGTGGCCCGGTCGCTGTTCAGCACCGCCAGTCCTTCGACGAGCTGGCCGGGTGCCGCCTGTTCGGGCAGCAGCAGTGACTCCAGACGCATGTTGCTGACCGTGTCAGTCAGCAGGGTGTCCACGGGTACGGGAGCCAGTCCCTGCAGGGCAGAGCCGCTTGATTCAATGCCGTCACCGACGAGCAGGATCCGGCTGGCTCCGCTGCCTGCAGCCACCTGCAGTGCACGGGCCATGTCCGTTTCACTTCGTGACAGGGCGCCGGGTACGGGAGAAAAAGGTTCCGTCAGGCGCACAGTGTCGGCCGCAAAGGCGAACCACAGTGTGTCGTCCGGCGCTCCGGCCGACCATTCGGCCACAGTTTCCGCTGCCACCTGCCCGCTGCTCTCGGACACGTCGACCAATACCGCAAGCTGACCACCGGGCACGCGCAACGCTGGCTGGGCCAGTGCAAGCAGGACCAGGGCAAGCGTGCCGACCCTCAGCAGCCAGCCGCTGCGCCGCGGCAGAAAGAACAGCACAGGCAACAGGAGCAGCACCCAGGGCAGCTGAAAGCTCAGCAGAGGAGCGGAAGAGGACATCGAATAATGCTAGCACTGCAGTTTGCTGGTATCATCTTCTGCAGATGCAGGATAGTTCCCAGCCGTGGCTGCTAGTCGCCATGTCCACCGACAGACGCGGCGAAGCCATGAAGAGCGTAGCCACGGAACTCGGACTCAGTTCCGATGTTGTGACGGAAGCCGAAACGCTCCTGTTCCGTACCCGTTTGCCGTCACCGATTCCCGCTGCACTGGTGCTCGACCATCAGCTTGCAGTCCAGGTCGATCAGCTCGACCTGCTGCAGCTGCTGAGGCGCCGCAAGCACCTCAGCGACCTGCCGATCGTCTATTTCGGTCCTCAGGACAGCGACATCCAGGCGACAGCGTTCGCCTCGGGTGCCGACGTGTACCTGACGATCCCGACCGCTCCGGCTGTCGTGACTGCCGCACTCCGTCACCTGCTGGGCCGGCGCCAGTCCGAGCTGGCCCTCAGGCAGACGCTTGAGCGGCTGCGCGACTTCGAACAGGCCTACAAGGAGTCAGAGCGGGTCAAGGATGACCTGA
>CAZPLV010000352.1:0-1534 GCA_964587295.1 uncultured bacterium | reverse complement strand
GGGCGCGGTCCAGGCGTTCAAGACCATTGCGGCGGCGCAAGCGCAGCTGCGCCAGGATTCACCCGACTGGCTGCTGCTGCGCGCTGGAGGTGTCTGGGAAGAATCACTGCCGATACGGCGCGGCCGCTCGGCCACCGAACGCATGGTCGCCACCGCCTGGGGTGAAGGACCGCGCCCGGAACTGCGCACCGGCGTCGAACGCGGCATCGCCTCGTCCCATCCGGTGAATGTGGCCGTGGTCGGCATCCGCTTTTGGGCCCATACCCGTGATACCGACGGGCCCTACTTCACCGGTTACGAGGGCAGCAGCGGCATGAGCTTTTCCACCTGGCAGGCGCCCAGTCTGAACCAGGTGCGCGACGTGCTGATCGAGGACTGCGTGTTCCGCACCTATGCCAACAACGTGTTCACCGGTGATGCACCGAACGAGCCAATCACCCGGCTGGCGGTCCGACGCAGCATCATTTCCGGCAATTACAAAACCACGGGCATGGGGCATTCGCAGGGCATCTACCACAGCGGCAAGGGGCATGGCGACGGTGTGGCGACCATCCTGCTGCAGGAGAACCTGTTCGACCACAACGGCTGGCGCATCCAGTCGATCAACGGCAACAACGATGCCGAAGGCGGCCAGGCGACCATCTTCAACCACAACACCTATTTCAGCTCGGCCAGCAACGTGCTGTTCCAGCGAAACTTGTTCCTGCGCCCCTCATCCATAAGCAACAAATGGACCGCCTACCTGACTGCCGAGCACTATGACAGCCGGCGACTGGTCACTGACAACAACCTATATGTCGACGGCGAGATCGGGATCAGCCTGGGTGGCAACTATCCACCCGGTGGTGCGCTGCGCTTCGATGACATTGCCATCCACAACAACGTGTTCACCGACATCGGCCGCTCACGGCCGACCAACCGCTCCCTGTCCTGGAGCGTGGAGGCGATCGACTGGAAGTACGGCAGCATCCGCAGCAATCTGTTCATTCACCAGCGCGCGCCGATAACCAACAGCTATGCGCTCCAGGTCACCGCACCCTCGCAGGGAGAGACGGTCCTGGTCGAGAACAACGTCATCGCCAACTTCCACAGCAGCACGTACGGCGGGCTGGTGCGGCTGCAGGACGGGGGCAACTTTGATCAGGTCCTGTTCCACAACAATACCGTGCAGGCCTCCTCGGAAAGCCCGCTGGTCTCGCTGGACCCGGGCGGTTACCTGTTTACCGGCAACAACCGCTACCACTCACCCGCCGCAGGCAACCGGCATTTCCGTGTCGACGGCACGTACATGGGCGTGGCCGAGTGGGCTGCGTTGACCGGTGACAGCGGCGCCAGCACCGATCCCGTCACGTTTCCGGCACCCGAGCGGGATCTGGAAACGTATATCGAACACCTCGGGCTCGGTTCGGGCTTCGATGACTTCCTGACTGCGGTGTACGGCCAGTCACGCGGCAACTGGAACCCTGCGCTGGGCGCCGCTGCGATCAACGACTGGCTGCGCAGCGGCTTCGGCATGCCGGCGGTGGGCGATGGC
>CAZPLV010000351.1:0-1541 GCA_964587295.1 uncultured bacterium | reverse complement strand
CTGACAGGCACAAACAGCTGTGCCGCCACGACTGCCGGCTCGCCGTCCGTACCGGTGGTTGCAACCCGGATTTGCCACAGCTCCACGTCATTCTCGATAATCGGCAGGCCATAGCCGCTGAAGGCGGTTGCAGAGCGCGCCTGAACTTCCTGGGCGCTCCAGCTGTCCACCAGCTCGGCTTCCACCAGTCGGCCCGGCAGCCACTCCGCGGCAGGCAGTGGCGGCACGGGCTGGGCGCCTGCAGTGAATGCCAACAACAGGCCCAGCAGCTGAATGGTTTTCATCATTGATTTACCTCCTTACAGTCGTCTGGCGCGGTCTGGCCGTCAAGCAGCGCGGAAAGCCAGCCGACCGTCTCGTCAAAGCCCACGTAGCGGGTCTCATGTCGTGTCCTTATGTAATTGGCGTAGCGGACCGGCGACCCGGTTTCGCACAGCCGCTGCACAAACCCGGTCTGTTCCTCCAGCGGCACGATCTCATCGTCCACTCCCTGCAGAATCAGCACCGGAATGCCGTGGGAAGCCAGCCCGGTGTCATTGGCGGCGAACACCTCATGCACCTCCGGGAACTCCTGCCTCAGTGCACCAGCATCGAGTGCTGCAAAAAATGAGTCCGTATACAGTTCCGCTGGTGCGGCGGTCACAGTGTTCTGGGCTTCAGCGATGCACTGGCTGCGCACTGAATCCTCAAGCCGCTCCAGATAACGGGGCGCCAGAATGTCCGCCGCATCAATACCGGCATCCGGATAGGTGTTGAGATAGGCCCACAGGGCCCATGGAGCGGTGTAGTGAAAATGGCGGAACAGGACTTCGGCGTTGAAGCTGGGCCCGAAACCGATGACCCCGGCGAGCGGCAGGTCCGGCGCGTAGTTGTCAACCCTGTCTGCAGCCGCAAAAACCGCGTGACCACCCTGTGAGTAGCCTGCCACGAAGCCCGCCCTCAGTGACCATGAGCCGCTGAGTTCCCGCATTGCCTGCCCGCCCGCACGCAGCGCATCAATCAGAACGGCAGCTTCAACCATCGCCACGAAGTAAGGCTGCAACCGGTCAGGTCCCAGGGTGTACTGGTAGTCCGGCAGGACGGTTGTGAAGCCCTGGCCGGCGAAGGCCAGGGCACTGGCTGCGTAGGTGTCAAAATTGCCGCTGGAAAGCAGCTCAGCCATCGGCCCACAGCGCTCAGCCGGTCCGGTGGAACCAGGTGCGAAGGCAAGCAGGGCTCCGTCCACGGGTTGCTGTGGCACGAAGAGCTGGGCGACAGAGGTGACTGGGGATCCGTCCGGTGCAGTGGTCACGAACTCCAGCAGGTGCACGCTCACATCGGTCCAGGCGGCCGGACCGCTCACCCCATCGTTCTGGAAACGGCCCACCACCTCGGCATCGATCTCAGCGGCAGTCAGCTCCCTGAACGGTTCGCGGGAAAGCAGCGTGCCAGGTTCCTCCTGCGCCAGGGCGGCAGCTGACCATCCGGCCAGCAGCAGGATACAAACTATGATTCGCGTCATGAATCTCCTCCGGTCGCAGGCAGGAACTCACTGCCTGTCA
>CAZPLV010000350.1:0-1544 GCA_964587295.1 uncultured bacterium | reverse complement strand
CCTGCCCGGCAGCCATGGAAAGGCCCGCCATTAGCAGGGCTGTGACAATAAAAAAGGTTTCCCGCATGCTTTATCCCCTTTATATGCCCTCCTGCCCCCAGGAGGTCTTTTTCAGAAACAGACAGGCAGTATAACCGGATGCAAAAGAACGCATTTCAGCCCGATTCACCGACTGGCCCTCCGGGCGCCCGTGCTAACTTTGCAGACAGTGTCCCACCAGAAACTCAATCCTCTCTGGCTGCTCGCGGGCTTCCTCGTGCTGCTGCTTGCGTATCCGGCCAGCAACTGGCTCATGGCCGAACCCGAACCCGACTTCCCTGCCAGCGATTTCTCCGCTTCAGCCGCCCTCGAGCGCCTTGAACGGCTCGTCGGTAGCGGCGAACCCCGTCCGATTGGCTCTGAAGCGAACCGTGCCGCCCGCGAACGCCTCGTGGCTGAGTTCGGGCAGCTCGGTTACGAGGTGGAAGTGCAGGAAACGCTTGCCTGCCGTGAGGCCTGGGCCGCCTGTGGTTTTGTTGCCAATGTGATTGCACGGCTGCCCGGAACCCATGGCGTCCCGTCCGTACTGATGACAGCCCACCACGATTCAGTTGGTGCCGGCCCCGGCGTGGCCGATGACCTGGCCGGTGTGGCTGCCCTGCTTGAAGTTGCCCGCCTGGAGCGGGACACAGACAGGGCAAACCCGCTGCTGTTCCTCATCACGGATGGCGAGGAGGTCGGACTGCTTGGTGCGGAAGCTTTCACGCGTCATGAAGCCTTCGCGGATGTTGCCGCTGTGGTGAACGTCGAAGCCCGCGGCACCAGCGGCCAGAGTCTGCTTTTCGAAACGAGTCCGGACAATGCCTGGCTGCTGGAGGCTTTTACCGGGGAGGCGAACCTGCCCGCCGCCAACTCGCTCTACTATGAGCTGTACCGGCTGTTGCCGAATGACACCGATTTTTCGGTTTACCTCGAGGCGGGCCTGCCGGGGCTCAATTTTGCGGCGGTAGGGGATTCGCGTTACTACCACACGCCGCTCGATAATCTGGCCAACCTTTCGCCCGGTACCCTGCAGCATCATGGTGACAATCTGCTTGCCGCTGCCCGCGGCCTCGGCGACGCCGATCTGAGTCTGCAGCCGGCAGGGGATGCCGTCTACGTGAACACATTGCCCGGTCAGATGTTGCGGCTTCCGGCCGGCTGGGCCTTTTACCTCGCACTTGCCGGTCTGGTCATGTGGTTCGTTGCGGCAGCGCGCCTGATCAGCACCGGCCAGCTCAGCGGCCTGGGCCTGTTCCTGGGTGTGGCCATGAGCCTGGCGGCCCTGCTTCTGGCCGGTACGTTCGGTCAACTGGTCAGCTTCGTGCTGCCTGACCTGTTCGGTGCACCGGCGCCGTGGTGGTCGGACCCGCTGCCGGCGCTGTTCAGCATCCTCGCTCTGGTGCTGTCAGCGATGCTGCTGTCGGGCCTGATCAGTGCCGCACGCAGCGGCTACTGGGGTCTGGCGCTGGGTGGCTGGTTCTGGTTTGGCCTGATCGGCTTCCTGCTGCTGGAATTTCTGCCCG
>CAZPLV010000349.1:0-1548 GCA_964587295.1 uncultured bacterium | reverse complement strand
CGTTCTCCGCACTTCCCGCTCAGCGATATAGGCAGCGCGCTGCTGAACGGTCTCTTCAAGTGAGGTACGAGGCACCAGTGCATAAACCAACTGGCAGTCCATCGCCTCCGCCGCCCGACGGAGTGTGTCAATCTGAATCCTGCCTGCAGCTTCCGAGCGTTCCAAATCTGCGAGCGACTGTGGAGATATGTCCATCCTCCGGGCGAGCTGTACCCCACTCATACCTAAAGCTTCACGAATGGCGCGAACCCAGCCTTTTGGTGGAGCAGCGTAGCGGCTGGCGGGATGCAAGGACTCCAGCTTACTGTCCAGCCTCTCGCGTGCACGCTTGTTAATCAGGCTACGACCTGTTCGCATGCCCCATAGTATCAGGCTCTGCCCTTATTTACAACGGGATGTTTTCAGGCCCAATCCTTAATTCAGAGTAGCCACCTCCAGGCTCTGCCCTGAATCACCAGAACCGCCCTCAATCCCACTAGATACCCGATCAGCACGCTCTCATTCCCTTCATGAACCTGGCCACCGTCACCAAGGCAGTTTCTGACCCCACCCCGGCAGTAACTTCGCAGTACTAGGCCTGCCTCCCTTGAAGCTGAACTCCAGGCTGGCGGTCCGCACGTACACACGTAGTGCGGCACGTTCACTGCCAGCTGCTGGAAACCAGCTGCTTGAGCGCCTCGCGCACCGGCGTGCGGCTGGCCTGATACCGCTCGGCCAGCTCGCGTTCCGTAAGTTTGGCGCCCAGGGAGGTGGCCCTTCAGGACGTCATCCTTCAACCGCTCGAACACCGTTGCGGGTCCAGTCCGACAACTGCTGCCGACGCAATCGATCTGAAGGCGCCGCTAATACTGGGGAGCTGCGTTGGCGCCGAGGCAACCGCCAATTAAATGAGAACATAAGACCCCGTCTGTAACACTGCCGGCATGAAAATAATAGCCAGAATGATATCCGTCATCATCTGTCTTGGATTCCTGGTTGCCTGCGGCCAGGCGCCAACGCCGGGTAATCAACCGGAACCCAGTGTGCTGGAAGTCAGCGTGCCCCGTTCCGGCCAGAATTTCGCCGCCGGCGTGGTGATCACAGTCAGTGGCACAGTCCCGGATGGCGCTGCAGTGATGATCAGCGTTGATGGAGCCGACCCGGTTGTGGCCGTCATGGCTGACGCACCGTATGAGGGCCGGAGGCTGTGGACGGCGGAACTTTCGGGACTGGCTGCCGGAGGGCATACCCTCACAGTCACCGTAGTAATAGCCGGTGAAGTCCTGCAATCAGAGACTGTCCCATTCAGTGTCATTGCTGTCACCGATGTGGAGCCGGCAGGGCTGTGGGATGGAGCCTTTGTCCTGTATGACCAGAACGGTGACGTATCCATGGAAGGCACCATGCAGGTTTCCTACAGCGAAAACTGGTTCCGCATGCGCTTCGACGTCAAGCAGATTACGGGTACCACGGAGGGCTGGGACTTGATCGACACCAGTGGCTTCCGCATGAAGGGAACCTACATTCCTGCGGGCGGCACCAACAGGCTGGGCGAAGTCGTCGACAGTG
>CAZPLV010000348.1:0-1552 GCA_964587295.1 uncultured bacterium | reverse complement strand
GCGCCGACCCGGTCAGCCGCGTCACCATCACGCCGCGCGGGCAGGCCCTGGGCGTAACCTGGCAGCGTCCGGAGGAAGACCGTTACAACTACTCCGACCGTTACCTGCGCGGCCGCATCATCGGTGCACTCGGTGGCCGTGCCGCTGAGGAACTGATCTACGGTGACCGCACCACAGGCGCGGAGAATGACATCCAGCAGGTGACCAACATGGCGCGCGGAATGGTCATGCGCTGGGGCATGAGCGAGCGGATTGGACCTGTCGCCCTGGAGGAATCCGGTGGCGATTACCTGGGCGGAGGTCAGAGCTGGGCCGGACCCAAGCCTTACAGCGAAGGCACGGCGGCCGTCGCGGACGCCGAGGTGAAACGCATCGTGGATGAATCCTGGGAAGAAGCTCTGGCGCTGTTGACGAAATACCGCAGTGAACTCGAAGGGCTGACCCAGGCCTTGCTTGAGCGTGAAACCGTTGATGAGCGTGAGGTGCTGGAAATCACCGGCCTCGAGCACGCCTGACTGAACGCCTGACCTGACGATTGTCATGTGTGGCGGCTGAGTTTCGCTACTGTCTGCACTCACGCCGTGCCGCGATAATCACTGGTGAGGGAGGGCAACCCATGCTCAGCACAACCATTAGGACCAAGGCGGCAGCATTCAGAGCCAAAATGGCCAGCCTGCTCGTGACTGCCGGTCTGCTGATCGGATCAGCAGCGGCGCAAAACATCGCTTTCACCGACGTGAACGTATTCGACGGTGAGGAACTGCTCGAAGGAATGACCGTGGTGGTCGAGGACGGTGTAATCACCGCTGTCGCCGCTGACGCCGAAGTTCCTGAGGACTTCGAAACCATCGACGGCGCCGGCCGCACCCTGCTGCCCGGGCTGATTGACGCGCACCAGCACGTGTTCACGCCGGACGGCCTGGCCCAGAGCCTGATTTTCGGCACCACCACTGTCCTGGACATGTTCTCCGACCCCGGCTTTGCGCAGCAGATGCGCGAGCAGCAGGACGCCGGTGAGGCAACCGGCCGTGCGGACCTGTTCTCCGCCGGCATCCTGGCCACCGCTCCCGGCGGTCACGGCACCCAGTTCGGCCTGCCCGTTGAAGGGCTGACCAGCCCGGACCAGGCCGAGGCCTTCGTAGCCGAGCGGGTGGAGCAGGGCGCGGATTACATCAAGGTCATACTTGAGTCAGGCGCGGAAATGGGCATGGAAATGCCGACCATCGACCAGGAAATCGCCGCTGCCGTCATCGCAGCAGCGCATGACCGGGGCCTGCTGGCCATCACCCACGTGCAGACCCTCGCTGAAGCGCGGATTGCGCTTGACGCCGGCACTGACGGCCTGGGGCACATCTTCACCGATGAGGTTGCTGATCAGGAGTTCCTGAACCAGGCCGCGGAGAACGGCCTGTTTGTCATCCCGACCATGGTCGTGTTCCAGAGCCTGCCCGACGGTACCGTTGACGAGACGCTCATCAACGACGAGCACATCGCTCCGTACCTGGCGCAGATGGACCTGCAGAGCCTGCAGCAGCCGTTCAGCGGGTTCGAG
>CAZPLV010000347.1:0-1562 GCA_964587295.1 uncultured bacterium | reverse complement strand
CGGTGTCGCCCGACTGGCGCCAAGGCGAACGCAAGATTACCACTGCCTGACGAGGTGTGTCAAACGACATGACGGACTTAAGCACATCAGGTTGTGCCAGCCCGGCGACTCCAGGCTGGCACAACAAGTTCATCAGCGGGTCAGCGTCTCAGCTGCCGCTCAGAAGGTGAAGTCAAACGGAGAATCGTATTCCCTGCCGCCGATGGTAAGTGTCACGACACCCGAAACGGGCGTGCCTTCGGGAACAGGGTTCGGCGAGAAGGTCAGGCAGATCTCGCCACTTGCGGTAGCTGCCTGCAGCATGTTGTTGAACAGTTCCGTAAGCTCGGTCGATTCTGCCGCCCGGCCGTACAGACCGCCCGTCTCGTCGGCAACGCGCGTCATGGATTCCCCGTCCAGACCGGAAGGGTCACCCAGACCAACGAAGTAGACGCGCACGTTGTTGTCTTTAGCAGCGCTGATCAGGGTGTTTGGACCATCGTGAGTTCCGTCCTCACCATCGGTGAGAACCAGCAGCACCTTGTTACCCTCCGACCCGGCAAGTTCCTCATTAACGAGGTTATGACTTGAGTTCCAGAGCGGAGTACCACCACTGGCGAACGTGGCTTCATCGATGGCGGCGTTGAGCAGGGACTTGTCATTGGTGAACTCCTGATGCAAGGTGTAGTCCGCAGGATAAGGGCCCGGGAATGACGCCACGGCAAGCTGCGCAGTCGGACCAAGCCTTGAGACGAGCTGTTTGGCGGCATCGGCTCGGTGCTCATCCGGATCGTTCCAGGACATGCTGCCCGAGCCGTCCAGTGACATCACGCCGTGAATAGCTCCGTGTACGACGATTTGCTGGCAGATGCTGGCCGTCACGGTCAGGATCTGCTGTGTGCCGAGTCCGGCTCCGGTCGTCTGAGGATTGAGTCGGGCGCGCACGGAATCGATCCGGCCCTCGACTGCGTTGCCGGAGTCATCAAGCGCACTGACGTTCAACGCAGCGGTACCCGCGTCGCGGTCAATCCGGTGCACCGCATTAACTCGGGCATCGGCGGGTGCTCTCGAGTCCTCGGTGGTCCCGCAGGCCGCCAGTATCAGGGTAGTGGCAACCAGTAAGGCAATCAGTTTTCGCATTCTCTGTTCCTCCTATACAGATCAGGATTTCCCGGGTTCAGAGGTGACGGCATGCCAGTAAGCACTTCAGGCATTCTGAAACCACCGGTCCCTCATCCTGTCAGCTCAGATTCTGATACACGGCCGTCATTCAGGCGTCAAAAGTTGCTTGACGCCTGCAGAAACGGCGCAGCGTGATGCCGTTTCTGCAGACCCAACACCCGTGATGGCCGGGCTTCATGACGCAATGACCAGAACTGAACCGGCAACAATCAGATACGTCGTCTGCTTCAATGTCAGGCCATTCTTTCCCAGCAGCAATCTGTCTCCCGAACCTCGCGTGAGCCGCTGTATGACCGAATCGTAGTCAGCGGCCGTCAAGGCGCCGTCAAAGCGAAAATGACAGCGACCCTAAACACCTCAACGGCTCACGGGCAGTAAGCGACCGGAGCAGACCGCAAGCA
>CAZPLV010000346.1:0-1568 GCA_964587295.1 uncultured bacterium | reverse complement strand
TGCTGCATGGTGACTGCCTTACCGTCACCGGCAGAACCGTCGCCGAAAACCTGGCGGATATTCCGTCTGAGCCGCAGGCCGGCCAGGACGTGATCCTGCCCATGAGCACCCCCAAGACACCGCAGGCTCACCTCGCTGTGCTGCGCGGCAACCTCGCGCCGGAAGGTTCGGTAGCCAAGACAAGCGGTATCGGCACGGCTGGAATAACCGGTCCTGCCCGGGTATTCGAGAGTGAGGAAGATGCACTGGAGTCGATCCTCGCCCAGGAGATCAGGGCCGGTGACGTGGTCGTGATCCGCAATGAAGGACCGGTGGGCGGCCCCGGCATGCGCGAAATGCTGGCACCCACCAGCGCACTGGTGGGCCAGGGCCTCGGCGAATCCGTGGGCCTCATCACCGATGGCCGCTTCTCCGGTGGCAGCTACGGCCTGGTTGTCGGCCATGTGGCACCCGAAGCCGCCACTGGCGGCCCGATCGGCCTGGTGAAGGAAGGCGACCTGATCACCATTGACGCGGAGAACAACCTGCTGCAACTCGAAGTCAGTGACAGCGAACTTGAGGAACGGCGCGCCGCCTGGGTGCCGCCCGGGGAGCGTTACACTTCAGGAGTGTTGCGGAAGTACGCCCGCCAGGTGTCCAGTGCCTCACGTGGCGCCGTGACCGACTGAGGAGGTTACCTTGCCGCGCATAACGATATTCAACGAATTCCGGCACGAACAGCGCGACCCGGAAGTCATGAAGCTTTACCCCGGGGGGATGCATGCCGCCCTGCGAAAGGGCTTCAGCCGCCTGCAGCCTGACAACCCTCCTGAGGTCGCTTACGCGCTGCTTGATGATGAGCAGCATGGCCTGAGTGAGGAAGTCCTGGCCAGGACAGACACCCTCGTCTGGTGGGGCCACATGGCCCACGACGAGGTGAGTGACGAGGTGGCGGACCGGGTGCAGCAGGCCGTGCTCGCCGGCATGGGACTGGTTGTCCTGCACTCCGGGCACTTCAGCAAACCGTTCAGAAGGCTGATGGGCACGAACTGTTCACTGAAGTGGCGGGTTGCCGCTGACAGTGAACGCCTCTGGAACCTTTCTCCCGGGCACCCGATCATGGCTGGGGTTCCCGAGTACATCGAGCTCGACCGCGAGGAGATGTACGGCGAGCGCTTCGACATTCCCGAGCCGGACGAACTGCTGATGCTCAGCTGGTTCAGCGGCGGTGAGGTGTTCCGCAGCCTGTGCACCTGGCAGCGCGGCAACGGTCGGGTTGTCTACTTCCGGCCCGGGCACGAGACCTTCCCTACCTATCACAATGAACAGATTCAGCGGATCATCCTGAACGCCTGCCACTGGGCCCGGCGGACACTCAGCCAGTCGACCGCTGATGCCCCGCATGCACCGGTCGGTCCGGAGGAAGCAGCGCGTAAGGCTTAGCCGCCAATACTGTCTGTATGAACCCACCACCCGGGCTGCCGTGAACGTATGTTCTTGGCAGCCCGTTCTGCTGCCTCGCGGTCAGCGGCCACGCCGAAACAGGTTGGCCCCGAGCCGCTCATCAGGACACCTGTCAGCTCTTCGCT
>CAZPLV010000345.1:0-1578 GCA_964587295.1 uncultured bacterium | reverse complement strand
GGTGAACAGCGAGCTCAGCGAACCACGCATCAAGGACGGTTCCATAGAAATGACGGAACGGGGCGCCCGGGTTGCACCGTTTGAGGAGAAGAACGATGGGGTTCCCCGCAGCTTCATCGACCGGATGATCGACGGTTTCCGCCAGGCCGACATGGACATCGAACTGCCTGCCGGCTGGGCAGTCAGTTTTGACGTAAAGGGTGGGAACATAGATATCCGCGGGCCTGTGGCGGCCGTCAGCGGTCAGCTGCGGGCCGGGGATCTGAGTGTCAGCGACACCAGGGCTGCAGATGTCACGGTCACAGCCGGCGAGGCAGACGTCGGTCTGCGGGCCAGCAGTGGCGATCATCGCATCCAGGTGCGGGTCGGGCAGGCAAACATCCGCCTGCTGTCCGGCAGCAGCCTGACAGTCGAGGCCAGTGTCAACATAGGTGACCTGAAGGCCCGCGATCTGGAAGCGGTCAGCAGGGGCCTCGGCGGCTGGGCGAAGGGTCACATCGGCGGCGGACCTGCCGAAGGTGCCGGTACGCTCACTGCTTCGGTGGTCACAGGCGATCTGAACATCCGTTCGGTGGACAATGACTGACGAGCGGCGCCGGATTCTGGATCTTCTGGCAGAAGACAGGATTTCGGTGGACCAGGCAGAAACACTGCTCCGGGCCCTCGGGGGCAGCAGCCCGAAGCCGACCGGCAAGTCATTGCCCGCCGTGCCGCAACCACCCGAACCACCGACCCCGCAGGGTGCACGCAGTCTGCAGATACTCATCAACAACGAGGACACCGGCAAACAGGTCAACGTGACCGTACCGATCGGCCTCATCAGGTTCGCAAGCCGGTTCGTGCCCGCCGGCGCCCGCCGGGAGATGGCAGACAGCGGCATACAGCTGGATGAAATCGTCAACTCCCTGGAAAGCCCCGAGCTGCTGCAAGCGGGATCAACCCTGGTGCAGATTGATGCTGACGAAGGCGAAGGACACTCGACAATAACGATCAAGGCGGTTTGACAAATGAAACCAAGATTGCCCATGCCCACAACCTGTCCGGTGACCGGACGGCCCCTTGAAGTGACCAGGCTGGAAAACCCCGAGAGCGGCATTGTCATCGAGGGCCGTTTCGCACCGAACGAATTCGCGCTTCTGCCGGAAGACCAGCTTGAGTTCATGCGGCTGTTCGTCAAAGTGCGCGGCAACCTCAAGGAAGTTGAACGCATGCTGGGAGTCAGTTACCCCACCGTGCGCCTGCGCTTCGAAGGCGTGCTGCGGACGCTCGGCTACGAAACCGAATCTGAAGTGCCGGCCGGCAATGAGCGTTCTGACATTGTGGCCGCACTTGAACGTGGCGAAATATCACCTGAAGAAGCCGCCGCCCAACTGCAGCGGCTCGGCAAGCGCTGAATTCGATGTTCTGATCACCGACAACCACCTCCGTATCAAGTCAGCCTGGGCGAGGGGATCCGCTCAGGCTGACGCCATTGGCGTGCAGATACCTGAGTCGATGGCACTCACATCGCACTACACCGGCATCTGGCAACGGGTAATATGCTGAGGACTTATGGCCATGGACCACTATGAAATTCTC
>CAZPLV010000344.1:0-1581 GCA_964587295.1 uncultured bacterium | reverse complement strand
TGGCAGAAAGACGTGTTCGTGAACGTACTCTGCCATGAGGCGTACCCCGGCCACCAGACGTTCTACAGCGTATGGGACCAGCAGTTCCAGAGTGGCCGCTGGCCCGTGGAAGCAGCTTTCTATCAGCGCAATGCTCCAACGAACACCGTGTTTGAAGGTGGGCCTGAAGTGGCGGTTCAGCTGCTCGGTTGGGATGCCAAAGGCACCGACGAATCCGAACGGATTCGCATAGCCCGGGTTTACTCCGACCTGGTGCGCATAGGCTCAACCAACGCCTGCCTGCTGGTGAATACCGGCCAGATGAGCAAGGAAGAGGCCATTGAGCTGATGGTGGAACACTTCACGCTACGTGACGACGCCGAACGGGCATACGGCTTCTTCACCGACCGCGTAGCACGCACCCACTTCGGGCAGTACTACTTTGGGCGCCGCATCGTGGACATGGCCCTGCGCCGCATGAGCGTCACCCCGGAAGGGCGGCAGAAGTTCATCGACATCATCTACCGCACGCCGCACACGACCAGTACCTTCATCAAGGCCATCGGCGATGAACTGGGTGAACCGTTCGATCCGTTCGCTTACTGAGTCTGCCTCAGCGGCTGACGGGGGCGCTGTTTTCAACAGCGTCCCCGCTTTTTCATGCGACCTTGCCTGTGTCGTGCCAGTCGTCCAGCAGCAGCTGGGCGCCGGCCTCGACGTGCTGCTCTATCAATTTCACAGCCAGCCGGGAGTCGTTGGCTTCCAGGGCGTCCACCATTTCGAGGTGGTTAGCCACCAGCTGATGCGGATCCGCCAGCTGCGCGTTGCGCAGGCCCATTATGTGCCTTGCCCGGATGCCGATCAGCGTCCACATCTCCAGCAGCAGGGCATGGTCTGCCTGCTCGATGATGGCGCGGTGGAATTTCTCGTCAGCCGCGTTCAACACTTTCATGTCGCCCTTGTCTGCAGCGAGGCTCATCTCGTCGCAGATATCGCGGAGCACGGAGAGTGGAGGTTCAACCGGCGTTTTCAGAATCTCCCGGACCGCGAAGCCCTCCAGCAGTCCGCGCATTGAATAGACCTCGGTCACGTCTGCCGGTGTCAGGCGGTACACGCGGGCACCTTTGTAAGGGATGGATTCAACAAGCCGCTCCTCAGCAAGTGTACGGATCGCTTCCCGTACTGGCGCGCGGCTGATCTCCAGGTCCTCTGCGATGGTCTGTTCTATGAGGGCTGTGCCCGGCGGGAGAATTCCGTCGTAAATGGCTTGCCGCAGGAGTGACGCCACCCGCGTGCTGAGCGTTTCATGCGAAAAGTTCTCTGCTGAACTGTGTAGCAACTGGTATAGACGGTTTGTCGGTTGCGTCATTCTTACTACCCACTTTTGGATGCCGAACTGCCACCTAATCGCTGCGGCGGAATCAGGCTGTAGTTTAGGTATTGTACCTTTCCATTTTCCGGGCCTGATACTGCGGTCGACGGTCGACAATCGTGGTAAACTTCCCCATTCAATTAACAGGCCCCTGTGATTTGTCGGGGCGAGGAGTCCACAATGACTATCAGGGTCGGAATAATGGGAGCTGGGCAGGCTGGTGGCCGACA
>CAZPLV010000343.1:0-1588 GCA_964587295.1 uncultured bacterium | reverse complement strand
AGGTGACATCACCTACTGGACCACAACAGCGATGCTCGAAGACATGTACATCGGGGAGAATGCCACCATTACCGTACTTGAAGTCGAAGAACTGGCGGGCGGTGACCTGCGACTTATGGGCACGGCAGAAGCGCAACTGCACTTCCATTCAAACGTTATGTCGCAGGAGCCGCCAACGGGGGAACCGATCAGCGTGGCGCTCCACTTTGAAATAGATACGGTGAGGCTGATAGAGCTCGACTTCTGAGTAGCGGCGATTGCCGTGAATGCCCCGAGGGACATCCGGTACGTCATCGACGCACTTGAGTACGCTACCCAGGTAAGAAACGCTCCCGCTGCAGGCAGGTAACCGGGTTAACTCTCAGCGGTACCTCTCCAGCAGCCGGATGAACGTCCGGATGTTACGGAGTGTGCTCTGGACCTTCAGGCGGCGGATGACCAGGTTGTTGCTGAGCTTTGAGCTGTGTGAGCTGTCCGCGTAGCGGATGATCAGCGCGTTGTCAGCTGCGTGCAGCCGGTCGGGAGAATGGTCCTCGTTCAGAAGTTCCGTGTAACCGTCCGGATCGGGCTCGCCGTCCCAGATGCTGATCTGTACGCTGCCGCGCTCCGGCATTCCGAACGGATTCGCCGTTACCAGGGCCTGCAGCTGTGAACTGCTGCGCAGCACGACGTCGGTGTCAACCCCAAAGTGGTTGGCAATCAACTCTTTCACCCTGGCACGCACACCGTCCGGAGCGCCGTCCGGGAAAATCAGGTTACCGCTGGCCAGCAGGTAGCTGACTGGCTCCAGCCCTCCGGCCTCGAGCAGACCCATCAGCTCCTTCATCGGCACTTTGTTGTGTTTGCCCAGGTTCACGGCACGCAGGAAAGCGAAATCAGCCATGCCCGCAGGATAGCCGCCCACAACCCTGACACATCAACCTTATCAATTAAGGTATCTTCTGGCATGCGGTCATTCCCTCTTGCCGGCTCAACCATGGAGCGCTCAGCCGGGCTGACCAGCCTGCTGGATGTACGCTCGTTTTTCTCGGAAGGGAGAGGCGTGTCCAGCCCGAAACGGCTGGTCCACGAAGCTGCAGCGCGGGGATACCAAGCTGTGGCCCTGACTGATTACCTGTCAGTCGGCGGGGTGGTGGAACTGCAGCAGAACGCGCAGGCAGCGGGCATCAGGGCCATTGTGGGCGCCACAGTGCCCCTTGAGACACCGCACGGCACGTTCCCGGTGGTGCTGCTGTGCAGTTCCCGGCAGGGCTACCAGAACCTGAATGAGCTGATCACCCTGTGCCGCTACGGCGGCCAGGAGGCCGTGAGCCTGCAGCAGCTGGCAGGGTTGGCTGAGGACCTGCACCTGCTCACTGGAGGTCGCCAGGGCTTCCCTACCCGCCTGCTGGCTGCCAAGAGGCAGCGGAACCTCGAAGGGCTGCTCAGAGAGCTTCACGGGCTATTGGGCGGCCGCCTGTACGTGCAGCTGTACTTCGATCACCATCCCTGGGACGCCAGGCGGGCTGGTCTGCTGCGGCGACTGGCCCGCGAACTGGAGCTCACGGCGGTGGCGGCACCGCAGATCCATTACGCGACGGTCGAGGAC
>CAZPLV010000342.1:0-1602 GCA_964587295.1 uncultured bacterium | reverse complement strand
CAGGGTTGTCTTTCAGCAGTTCGACGTACAGACGGTTCAGGCGGCTGGTGGCCCGAATGTCGAAAGCGTTTTCGCTGATCTGGCGGACGGTGCTGATACCCGCCAGCGGCAGGAAGAAGCCGAAGTGGTCGGGGAAGTCGCTGTAGGCGCAGGCGACGGTGTCTCCGCTGGCCAGGTCTTCGGCCTCGAAATCCACGCCGTCGGTGGCGAGGATGAACTTCGCCTTGGCCTTGCCGGTAGCCGGGCTCGCCTTCAGCGCGGCCAGGGCCTGCGTGACCTGCCCCGCGTCGCAGGTGAGGATGTGGATGTTGCTGGTCTGCAGCACGCCGCCGAGGTCGGACTTGTTCGACGCGCCCGCACGCAGCCTCTTGATGGTCACCGCCCTGTTGCCGAACGCTTCCAGGAAGGCGAAGGGGAACTCAGTGCGGTCGAAGGGCTGCCCGGCAAGATCGGTGATGGCCTGCTCGATCTCGATGGCGTTCATGGGCGTGCAGGCCCCTTTCCGGACGTGCCGATCTGCTCGGCAATCCAGCAATCCAGTTCTGCGCGGCGAAACCGCCAGGTGCCGCCCAGTTTGAATCCCGGGATCTCCCCCTGCTGCACCAGCCGGTAGACGGTCTTCTTCCCAGCCTTGAGGTAGACGGAGACTTCGTCCAGCGTGAGAATTTCGCTGTCAGTTTGGTTCATATCAGGCGGTCCGACTGGCATCCCGAAGCGAGGTCTTCCAAAGGGTGGTCAAGTTTACCCTCTGGCTCGCTCATCACCACTCGGCGCCACCGTTTCAGCAAGGCATGCGCCGTGGGTCGCAGTCACAGTCGCCCGCTCCCGATTACCCGAGCTTGCGCGCCAAGTCACTTGCGTCTGGATGGTAGTAGCGCTTCAGCATTCTCAGGTCTTTGTGCCCAGTCACCGCGGACAACTCCAACACGTTCGATAGCTTGAGAGCCAGTCGGCTTGTCGCCTCGTGTCGCAGGTCGTGGAAGTGCAGATCCTGCAGCCGGTCATCCGGCTCGACGTTGAAGGCGGCACACTCCTCTTCATAGGCGTGTCGGGCACGCTCGACTGCCCTGGTCCAGCCCTTAGTGAGCGTGGCTGAGCTGATCGGAAGCACCCTATCTGCGCCAACCAAGCTGATCACCTTCGCCGACCTTCCATTCGCCCCCTTCCGACCCGCGGTTCCCCGAAGTTCGCGGGCCCGCTTGAGGATGTCGAGTGCCTGAGTGGACAACGGAACCGTTCGCGACTCGCCATTCTTCGTGTATTGCAGGAAGACAGTTCGGGCTTCAAGGTCGACATTTTTCCACTTGACGGCCAACAATTCGCCTCGACGCATGGCCGTTTCCAACGCCAGTTCGAAGGCCAACTTGACCCATGGTTGGCGCGTCCCGCTCATGTAGTTGCCTGTCCGCTTCTTGCCTGAGCTGTGGGCTGGCCGTCGCTCCATAGCAGCCCGGAGACGCGCTTCTTCGTCCTTCACCAGACGCCTCTCACGACCTCGAGCCTCCCTTGGCGCCCGAATTGCGGAAGCTGCATTCTGGGGGAGCGGGATGAGCAGTTCCTTTTCTACCCAGGTAAGAAGCCCTCCAAGCAGGGCGAGCTCTC
>CAZPLV010000341.1:0-1608 GCA_964587295.1 uncultured bacterium | reverse complement strand
TTCCTGTCGGAACGGGTCGAGGGCGTGCCGGGCAGCGTCATCGTCGCGGCACTCGAAGGCCAGCGGCCACTGCTGCTCGAGGTGCAGGCACTGGCATCGAAGTCACCCTATTCCGCCCCCCGGCGGGTTGTGCAGGGCCTGGATTCACGGCGGGTTGACGTGGTGCTGGCAGTACTGGAACGACGTCTGGACCTTCCCCTCTCAAACCTTGACGTGTTCGTGAACGTGGCCGGCGGACTCAGGCTGACTGATCCCGGCACCGACCTGGCTGTCGCCCTGGCCGTGTATTCGGCCGTCACGAACCGGGCACTTCCCCATGCGACAGCCGTGGCAGGAGAGGTCGGTCTGGCCGGGGAACTACGCAGTGTCCCCCAGCTCGCCCGCCGGTTTACCGAGGCACGCCGCACGGGGTACCATCGGCTGATAGGGCCACGGTCCGGCGGTGAGGAAATACACGCCGCCACCCTTCAGGAAGCGATCGCCGCAGCCTGGCAGGACCGGTCCTGAATCCCCTGACATGAATACTGACCACACCACCGTTTTCCGCATTGTCCTGAGCCTCACCGGAGGGATTCTCGGCTTCCTGCTGAGCGGCTGGCTCTCCTCGCGCCAGGCACTGGGCGGGCCGAACATGGCCGCTTACGTGACGGTGCTGGGCCTGCTCATGTTCTACCTGCTGTCCGCCTCACCGGCCCGCTGGCTGGCCGCCGGCTGGAAACGCATGATTGCCCGGCTCTCCGCCATTGCCGCCGATGCCTGGCTCGCTGCAGTCGCGGGCGCCACCGTGGCGCTGCTGCTGACCGTGCTGCTGAACAGCGTACTGTCGCAGGTTCCGGGCTTCACCTGGTACTGGTCGCTGCTGATTGCCGTGGTGCTCGTGCTGGGAATCGGCGCACTGTTCGTAGGCAACCGCCACATTCTGCTGCCGGTCCGCCCGCCTGTTGCCCCCCGTCCGGCGGCACCGGCCCGCAAAGCCAAACTGCTTGACACCTCGGCCATAATCGACGGCCGCATCGTGGACATCTTCCAGGCCAACTTCCTCGAGGGCCCCGTTCTCATCCCCCGCTTCATCCTGAGGGAACTGCAGCGCATCGCTGACGACGCGGATGAGGTGCGCCGCAAGCGCGGCCGTCGCGGACTCGAAGTACTTTCCCGCCTGTCGGCAATACCCGGCCTGGTCACGGAAATAATCGATGATGACCCGGATGACCGCAAGGTTGACGACAAGCTGATCAGCCTGTCAATCCGGCTGAAAGCCGACCTGGTCACCACGGACTACAACCTGGAGCAGATTGCCCAGGTGCAGGGCATCCGCATCCTCAACCCGAACCAGCTGGCCTCGGCCGTCAAGGCGCTGTACCTGCCCGGTGACCGGCTGACGCTGACAGTCAGCAAGGAAGGCCGGGAACCCGGCCAGGGCGTGGCCTACCTCGCTGACGGGACCATGGTCGTGATCGAGGAAGCAACCGAGCTGATGGGCAACACTATCCAGGCAGTCGTGACCAGCAGCCTGCAGACGAACGTCGGCCGGATGATTTTTGCGCGCCCGGACGTGCCTGGGGAGTCCGCCGCCTGAATCAGGGCCAGGGCGACGCGGGAGTGGTCAGC
>CAZPLV010000340.1:0-1614 GCA_964587295.1 uncultured bacterium | reverse complement strand
GATGAAGCTGCAGGTGGTGGACTCCGCAGCACTCGGAGCAAAGGAACGTCTGCTTGAGACGCTCCTGCCCGGCGGCTCACCCGAGGGCCGCGACCGCATGCGGGCCCTGCTCGATTCAGGCCAGCTCGAGGACCGCGAAATCGAGATAGAGGTGGCTGACGACCGTCCTTCCATGGGCATGATTCCCGGTATGGAGGAGATGGGCGTCAACCTTCAGGACATGTTCTCGGGCGTGATGCCGAAAAAGCGCCGCCGCCGCCGGCTCAAGGTGAGCGAGGCACGCCGCGTGCTGGCCAGCGAGGAAGCCGACAAGCTCATCGACCATGACGCGATTGGCCGGGAAGCTATCCACAGGGCCGAAAACTCGGGCATCGTCTTCCTCGACGAACTGGACAAGATCGCCAGTGACGACAACAGCAGCGCTGACGTGAGTGGCGAGGGCGTGCAGCGTGACCTGCTCCCCATCGTCGAGGGCACCCAGGTGAACACCCGCTACGGTCAGGTGCGCACCGATCACGTGCTCTTCATTGCGGCAGGCGCATTCAGCACCGTTCGCCCTTCTGACCTGATTCCGGAACTGCAGGGCCGCTTCCCCATCCGGGTGGAGCTCGAGGAACTCACCGCCGCCGACTTCCAGCGCATCCTCACCCAGCCGCAGCATTCACTGACACGCCAGTACACCGAACTGCTGCGGGTCGACGGCACCGAACTGGAATTCACTGATGAGGGCATCAACAGGGTCGCTGACTACGCGGAGACCGTCAACCGTGAGGTCGAGGACATCGGCGCGCGCCGGCTGCACACCATCCTGGAAACCGTGCTGGAGGATGTGAGCTTCGGCCATGAACTCGGCACAGTCGTGATTGACGCGGACTTTGTGGAGAAGAAACTGAAGGGCATCGTCAACGACGAAGACCTGTCGCGCTACATACTCTGAGCTGGCCGCAGCAGCACGCTGACCGCCACACCCTCCAGACTGAACTTTCCGTGGGGCCCCGGCACTGCTGCCGCGGGTCCCGCGCTGCTGAACGCCAGGCTGAAACCTTCCGGAGCATCAAGCACGGCACCTGAACCCGAATGGATCACCAGCAGCAGGTCCGGCTCGGCAGTTCCCGGCCGCCCGGCCAGCAGGCAGCACAGCACTTCATCCTTGCCGTTCAGCCATTCCTTCACATTCAGTTCCTGCTGCTCCCGGTCAAGCCAGATCACGTCGCGCCAGCCGCTGTCGTCAGGGTCCCCGCTCAGCCAGCCGCTACGTCTGAGCTGAGGATGCTCACGCCGGAACCGCGACAGGAACGCCACATACTCAGTCAGTTCCCTGTCAGCCGCTTCCCAGTCAAACCAGGAAATTTCGTTGTCCTGGCAGTAGGCGTTGTTGTTGCCCTGTTGGGTGCGGCCCAGTTCATCGCCGCCGAGCAGCATGGGAGTGCCCTGGGACAGAAACAGCAGGGCCAGCAGTGCGCGCCTCTCCCGGTCGCGCCGTGAATTCACTTCCAGATCGTCAGTCGGGCCTTCCACACCGTGGTTGCGTGAGCGCTCATGGTTGTTGCCGTCGCGATTGCCCTCGCCGTTGGCGCGGTTGTGCTTCTTGCGGTAACTCAGCAGATCCGTGAG
>CAZPLV010000339.1:0-1627 GCA_964587295.1 uncultured bacterium | reverse complement strand
AGTCAGGCGCCTGTCTTCAGCGCTGGAAGGTTGCGGAGACTTCGCGGACGATGTCATACGCTTCTGCTTCGATCGGAGCGAAGCCGGTCACGTTGAACAGGGTGTTGGTCAGTTCACGGCCCTCTTCGGTTTCGACAATTGCCAGGAAGGCGTCGGCGATGTCCTGAACGACCTGCGGATCGAGGCCGGAGCGGACGACGATGCCGTCGTTGGGAATGTCGGCGGAGTAGCCGAGGATGCAGACCTGCTCCTTGACATCGGGGAAGTCGCCTTCGATGGTCTCACGGCCATCGGAGCCGGGTGAGCCGCCGAAGGTGACGGCGACATCAACGTCACCGTTGTAGACGGCCAGGGCCGCGGCGTCGTGCGAGCCGGCGAAGATGTAGGTCATCTCGGTCTCAACGTCGATGCCGTGAACGCTGGTCAGGGTTACGTAAGGGAACTGGTAACCGGAAGCTGAGGCAGCATCCACAAAGGCGATGGTGCGGCCACGGAGGTCCTCGAAGGTTTCGATGCCCGAGTCACAGCGCACGTTGAACTGCGCGCGGTAGCTGGTGCTGCCCTGACGGGTGGTGGCGAGGATGACTTCGGCACCATGAACGTCCATTGCCTGCACGAGTGCGGCGGGGCCGAACATGCCGATGTCCACGCGACCGGTGCCGATTGCTTCAACGAGGCCGGTGTAGTTGGTGGAAACAAAGTGGCGGACGGGAATCAGCAGCTGCTCGGAGAGAAGTTCTGCGAGCGGCTCGAGGCTGTCGACGATTGCGTCTGCCTCACGGCTGGGAACCATGCCGAGGACCAGTTCGAGCGGGGTTTCGCCGGCTTCTTCCTGGGCCATGACCGGCGCCAGGCCGGCAACAAAGGCAGCAATCGCGATTGTGATGATCGTTTTCTTCACTTGTGTCTCCTTCTCGCGGCCTCATGCCGCAGCCCGACCCGTCCTGCGGAATCAGTTTGAGTCAGACCTGATGGGCTTCGCCCTTGAGCAAAAGTATCACATTGAACGTCAGGGAATCGCCATGCGCCGACAAGATTAACGGACGGTTGACGTCAGCGCAGATAACGGTTTATGTCGCGCAGGTGATCATCGTAATTCGTGTTGGGACGGAACACCGGCTGGCCCTCATCAGTGCCGTGAAGGAAGTAGAACCACTGCACTCCTGCACCGTTCTCGCGCTCGGGTTCAAGTATCGACTGCAGTGCCGCATGGCCGGGATTTCCGATTGGTCCGGCCGGCAGTCCGGGATGGACGTAGGTGTTCCAGGCGTGCTCCGCCTGCATGTCGCCGCCTGGAGCGTCCAGCTCCGGCAGCGCCTTGTCCAGGCCGTAGGCAACCGTCGGATCAGACTGCAGCGGCATGCCCTCGTCGAGCCGGTTGAGGAACACGCCCGCGATGATCGGCATTTCAGCGTCACTGCCGGCTTCGGCCTGCACCACACTGGCCAGGATGACCCAGTCGCGCACGCTCAGGCCGAGCTCCTCAAGCTTCCCGCTCAGCGAGTCTCCGTCCAGTTCCAGCTCGAACCGGTTCAGGAACTGCTCCAGCACCTGCTGCGGCGAGCTGCGTACCGGCAGGTCGTATGAGGCGGGGAAGAGGAAGCCCTCCAGATTGTGATACGGACGC
>CAZPLV010000338.1:0-1649 GCA_964587295.1 uncultured bacterium | reverse complement strand
GACATCGGTTCGTATTCAACAAAGGCGGTGCTGACGGATGCCACCGGCACCGTACTGGAAACCAGGACGGTTGACCACTCGATGAGCTTCCCACGGTCCGGTTGGGCGGAACACGACGCAGAGACTGACTGGTGGGGTGACACCGTCAGCGTTTGCCGGAGCCTGTTCAGCGGTGGCCGCTATTCGGGAAGTGATGTGGCAGGAGTCGGACTGAGCGCCGTGGGCCCGTGCCTGCTGCCGCTTGACGCGGCCGGGGCACCGCTGAGGCCAGCAATCCTTTACGGCATCGACACCAGGGCAAAAGCAGAGACTGCCGAACTGAACCGCCTGATCGCCCAGGAGGAACTGCTGCGTTTCAGCGGAATGACCTTCACCAGCCAGGCGACCGGTCCAAAGATGCTGTGGCTGAAAAACAACGAGCCTGACATATGGAGCCGCACGGACATGCTGACGACGGCAAGCAGTTATGTGGTTTACAAGCTGACAGGCGAGCACGTGATTGACCGGCACACAGCCAGTCATTTCATGCCCTATTTCGACATAACTGAGCTGGACTGGTCCGATAAGCATGCCGGGCTTATTGCGGCTGACGCGCCTTTGCCCCGCCTCGCCTGGGCCAGCGAGCAAGCCGGGACCGTGACCGCCACTGCTGCCCGGGCCACGGGTCTGAGCGAGGGGACGCCGGTGAACGCCGGCACGATCGATGTCATGGCGGATGCGGTGAGTGCCGGGGTTGTTAACAACGGTGACCTCATGCTGGTGTACGGGAGTTCGGTCTCCTTCATACTCATCCTCGACCGGCCCCGGCCAGACCCACGGGTCTGGATGGCGGCAGGAGCGTTCCCGGGCACGCATGCATTGTCTGCCGGCATGGCGACCACCGGCTCGCTTACCCGCTGGTTCCGCGACGAACTGACCGATGCGGGAACGTATCAGGAACTGTTTGCGGCTGCCACACGAGTAAGCCCGGGTAGCGATGGCTTGCTGTTTCTCCCCTACATGAGCGGAGAGCGGACCCCTCTTCATGATCCTGATGCCAGGGGCGTCATAGCCGGGCTTTCACTCGCTCATGGCCGCAATCACATGTTCCGTGCCGCTCTGGAAGGCGTTGCTTTCGGAATACGCCATAACCTGGAAACGTTCGCTTCAGGTGGAAGCCATGTCAGCCGGATTGTGTCAGTTGGCGGCGGAACTGAGGGCGGGACTTGGGTGCAGATTGTCAGCGATGTCACCGGCTACAGCCAGTCAGTGCCGCAACCCGGTCTGGGAGCTGCTGTCGGCAGCGCATTTCTTGGAGGAATGGCGTCCGGTCTACTGGACCGTTCGGACCTGCATGCCTGGCAGCCCGGCATGCTGACCTACAGGCCCGAAACAGCGCATCGGCCTACCTATGACCGCGGCTACGCGAACTTCCGGAAACTGTATGAAGACACTGCCGACGTTGTCCATGATCTTGCGGTCCAGGCAGGAGCATCCACATGAGCAAACAACACGCAACCGTCAGCGGCAACGGTTTGGAACACACCGCCGGGCAGTGGCTGTCGGAAAGAATCCACAGCAGCAGCGTGGCGGACAGTGCCGCCAGATTGTTCGTGGCCACCATGCTTGCTTCCGTCCACGCGCGCGGACGTTTCGTCGTTTCACTGTCA
>CAZPLV010000337.1:0-1649 GCA_964587295.1 uncultured bacterium | reverse complement strand
CCATCCGGAAGTAATCCCAGTTGCCGCTTTTGCCGGCCAGCAGCGCCAGTCCGGCCACGCATGATGCCAGCGGCGCCATTGCACCGATTTCGTGCAGGATGATTATGGACCGCTTGTAAAGGCCGGTAGCTTCATGCAGCTGACCCTTCTTTAATGCGGCCGCGGCCAGGTAGCTCAGGGCCCAGCCTTCGGCGCTGCGGTCTTCTCCGGTTATGGCCGCCGTCAGCAGCGGTTCGGCAATGCTGATGGTCTTATCCGGCTGGTTCAGACTCAGGTGGTCCCAGGCCATGCCCAGCAGAACATTGCCGCGGTCGGATTCCGGCAGTTCCGTCATGTCCAGGCACTGCTGGCGGATGGCCAGCGCGTCCTCCGGCCGGCCAAGGTAATGCAGGCTGTCGGCAATGTTCAGCAAGCTGTGGATTACTCCCCGGCTGTCCTGTCGTTCGCGTCTGATCGCAAGGCATTCCCGGTGCACCTGTAGCGCCTCGTCATACTGCCTCAGGTTCATGAGCAGGACTCCGTAATTGTTCAGCAATACCGATAGTGCGTACGCATCATCAATGTCGCGCAGCATCGAAATTCCCCGCTGGTAGTAGTCACTTGCTGTCTCGAACTGCGACTGGCCCCGAGCAATCATGGCCAGGTTGCCGTACTCGGTGGCCACGCCCAGTTCATTCCCGGTCTCCTCGAAGATCCGAAGCGCTACACTGCCGTGGTCTTGGGCCTCCTCGAGGCGGCCGAGGTTCTTGCAGAGGAAAGCCATCCCACTGTGCAGCCGGCCCTTGCGATAACTGGTTGAAGCCCCGGCCAGAAAGCGGTTGCCCCAGTTGATGCCTTCAGCGCTGCGCGCCGTGATGTCCCACAGTGGAATCAGGTAAATGCACAGCTCCACGCCGTCATCATGGGCTCCGGTTTCATGCAGATGGGTCAGGGCCGCCCGGAAGTTATCAAGGTCGGCGGTGACCTCCTGCAGGTACTTGCCGATCTGCTGGCCCGTCACCAGTTCATAAAGCCCGGCAGCGGACTTCAGGTAGTGCTTCGCGTGCTCGTCAGTAACAGCCTCAGGATCGCTCAGTTGCTCCAGGCCCCAGTGACGGATGAACGGATGCAGCCTGTAGCGCTGCTGTTCCTCCTCAACGCTCAGCAGGGCCGAGTTGGCGAATGCGAGCAGCTGGTCGACACCGGTTCCGGCGACCATTTCGGCGGCGTCGGCAGTGAAGCCATCCTCGAACACCGACATCCGCACTAGCCTGGTCCTGTCGGCTTCCGGCAGCCCTTGAATCACTGCCGCCAGTTCAGTGCCGGCCTGCTGCTCCAGTTTCTCTGCGATGAGGCGGGTTTCCGCCAGCGGTTCCACCGAGCCGTTGAACTCGCTGCGAAGTGCACGGATCAGCGCGTCGTACTGCGCCAGTCCGGCAGCTGCGTCATCCCTGAGCAGTTCGATGCGCATGATTCCGCGGTGCGCCGTCTCGTTGAGCTGGTCGATCTGCAACAGTTCGCGGTAGGCAGTCACAGCTGCATCAAGTTGCTGCTGCTTCTCGAATATGCCGGCACGCGCCAGCAGTGCCTCTTCGCGAAGGGCGCTGAAACTGCTGCGTTTATCGGCCAGCCAGTCGGCGTACTCAGCAGTTGGTGCCGCCAGTCCGTTC
>CAZPLV010000336.1:0-1655 GCA_964587295.1 uncultured bacterium | reverse complement strand
CAGGCGCAACCGGCTCCAGGCCCTGCCGCATCCGCACCATCGCGGCAACCAGGGCCGGAATCTGGGCCGTCAGCCGCAAACCGATACGCTCCAGGTTGCCCCGGTCGAGGTCATCGGCCCTCAGATCATTGGCGCCCATTCGCGACACCGCAGTCCGCAGCGCATGCATGGGCCGTAGCTCCGGCTCCAGTGAACGCAGGATGGCGGTCACCTCATCGGGCAGCACCATGAACTCACTCAGCTGGCTGCGGAAAGTTGCAAGCTGGCTGGAGTTCGGCAGGTCACCGTGCCAGAGCAGAAAGACGACTTCCTCAAACGTGGCTTTATCGGCAAGCTCGCGGATGTCGTAGCCGCGATAGATGAGCTGTCCGTTCTGACCGTCGATATGGCAGATGCGTGAGGTATCAATCTTTATCCCCACCAGTCCGCGGTGAATCTGGTCCATCAGTCCTCCAAATTGTCCATCGCGCCCTGAGGCTGGCGGTCTGAAGCCACTCAGGTCAGTCGACCCGCAATTGCGGACATGCGCGAAACTGCCGCCCGACTCCAGGTCGGCATCCAAGGTTGGACCAGTTTACCAGTATCGACCTGCGGCGGCCGTCACAGCCCCGGCAAAGACAGCTGCAGCGGCGGAACCAGCCACGAAATCGCCACGGACACAACCGCAGCCACAACCAGCGTTGTGATGATCGCCCGGCCGAACTCCCTGCTGCCCAGCGAAGCCCCCACCGCTGCCTTGAACAGGCAGTTGACGGCGATTGCCAGCGTCAGCGCCCGCACCACCACCTCCAGTTCCAGAGTGGTGAAGGTGGACCCGGTAAGCGAAAGGGCAATGGCGTCAGGCCGGATCAGGCCGCCCAGCGCACTGGCCAGATACACGCCGCCGGTACCGAAAAACTCACTGGCAGCACGGGTGACCAGCAGGATAGCCGCGTAAAGCAGGGCAAATTCAAGCGCTGTGCGCAGCTCAAAAGGGTTGCTGATCGTCAGACCGTGAGTGCTGCCGTCAGAGCGCCGCAAACGGCTCAGCAGCGCACCGCCCGCACAGATCAGCAGTATCGAGCCCAGCGGCAGCATCCCGGCAACAGCCAGGTCCGGCTCGATCAGCACGATGATGATGAAAATCCTGATAAGCGACGTGGCCGAACCGGCCAGTGCACCAAAGGCGAACGTGCCGGTCAGTTCCGGAACTTCCTTTGAACGGCGGCTGAAACTGAGCATGACGGCCGTCGAGGAGGCGAAACCGCCGAGGATGCCGGAGAGGGCAGACCCGCGGCTGGGACCGGCCAGCTTCATGGCCACATAACCAAGGAAGGTGATTCCCGAGATCAGCACCACCTGCAGCCAGATTGAGCGGGGATTCCAGACGCCCCATGGTCCGAACGCCTCATCGGGAACAAGCGGCAGGACAATCAGGCTGACGGCGGCGAACTGCACGATGGCAAACAGGTCCTGGCTGGTGACTGCGGCGGAGAAAGTGCGCAGTTCCTTGCGCATCGACAGCAGGCCGGTAACGACTATTGCGCCTGCCAGGGCCGCCCCGACGAGGTGCAGCGAAGCAAATATGCCCAGTCCGAACGTGACCAGCACCGTAAAGCCCGTGGTGCCGCCGATTTTCTCGCCGGCTGATTCACGCCAGTAGGCCAGGGCCGACA
>CAZPLV010000335.1:0-1659 GCA_964587295.1 uncultured bacterium | reverse complement strand
GCCCGGCCGCGCGCCTACGACCTGCTTGAACGCTTCGGGCTGAGCGGGAAAGCACGGGAAGAAGTGAACAACCTCTCACGCGGCATGCAGCAGAAGCTGGCCATCGCCGTGGCGCTGCAGGCGGACTCTGACCTGGTGCTCCTGGATGAGCCGACACTGGGTCTGGATGTCGAGGCGGCAGAGGAAGTTGTGCTGCACCTGCAGCAGCTTGCGCTCGAAGGTCGCACCGTGATCATCAGCACGCACGACATGGGCGTGGTGCAAAAACTGTGTGAGCGGGCCGTTATCATCAACCAGGGCCGGGTGGTTGCTGATGAGCGGGTCAGCAACCTGCTCGAACTGTTCAACACGCTGACTTACCAGGTCAGCGTCGTCCGGCCACTTGAACCGGCGACGACCGACAGGCTGCCTTCCTACCGGCCCGGCAGCCAACCGACCGAATTCACGGTCACTCTCGAATCACCGGACGACCTGTACGCATTGATGCGTGAACTTGAAACTGTTGATGCCACCATCACAGGGCTTGACCGGCTGACCAATGACTTTGGTCACGTGTTTCGCAACCTGATCAACCGCGACCGCCACGCCGCACATTCCGGCGGTCCTGATCGCCAAAGGGAGCACAGTCATGTTTGAGGTCCTGCGCGTCAACCTGTCCAAGCAGCTGATCGAGAAACGCCGTTACCTGCCGGACACAATCGGGGAGATAATCACGTTCTACGCGATCTTCCTGATGCTGTTCCTCGGCATCCGCACCATGGGCGATCCCGCCAGCGCCAGTGAGAACATCCGTTACATCATCGTCAGCAACGCATTCTGGATGCTCCTGGTACTGATGTTCATGACGATGGCGGGAGAACTTGCCAACGAAGCAATCCGCGGCACCCTCGAACAGCTGTACATGTCGCCGCAACCGGCCTGGGTCATCATTCTGGCGCGGGCACTGGCCAACCTTTTCATATACATGCTGCTGGTGGTCATGGTGGTGCTGCTGGCCATGTTCACGAGCGGCCAGTGGCTCAGTTTCAGCCTGCCGGCTGCTCTGCTGCTGGGCGTGCCGACCATTGCGGCGGTGCTGGGCCTCGGCTTCATTGGTGCGGGCCTGGCGCTTGTCTACAAGCAGATCGGTTCACTGCTGCAAATCGGCCAGTTCTTCCTTATGGCTATGGCGTTCGCCCCGGTGGCGGTGCTGCCGGGCCTTGAGCTGCTGCCCGCGATGAAGGGCATGGACCTGGTGCGCAGCATCGCAGTCGGCGATCTGCAGCTGGCTCAGATTCCTGCCGCCGACTGGTGGGTTGTCGGCCTCAACGGCTTCGGCTGGTTCGCCGTGGGACTGCTGATTTTCCGGCTGCTGGAGCGGCGCGCAATAAACCGCGGGCTGCTGGGCAAATACTGATCAGCTGCGCCAACGCGGCCGGGCCGTAAGCCCTTTCGTCCGGCGTCAGCCCTGCGCGAAGGTCAGCCACTTCCCGAATTCAGGCACTTTGCCGGCCGCTGCTTCCATGAACAGGGCGCGAATCTTCAGGCTGATCTCACCGGCCGAACCGGTTCCGATGTCGCGGTTGTCAATCGAGGCAACCGGCGTGACTTCGGCTGCAGTACCGGTCATGAACACCTCATCGGCCGTGTACAGCTCGTCACGGGTGGCCATGATCGGCT
>CAZPLV010000334.1:0-1667 GCA_964587295.1 uncultured bacterium | reverse complement strand
ACATCACGAAGCACAGTGTTGCATGACACGCGTGGCCTGGTACACAGTCAGGGTTACTTGACAGTGATGCATCTGAATGTGCTTGCAGTCTAGCGCGACATGCGCAGGGCGACCGCCCGTCCGGTAGGCGTGTCGGCAACGCCGCCCTCACCGGTTTCACGCAGCTCCGGCGGCAGCAGGCGCCCCACGGAAGCCATTGCGCCCACCACCTCATCGGGCGGAATGAACGACTCAACCCCGGCCAGGGCAAGCTGCGCGGCAGCAACCGCGTGCACACTGTAGAACGCATTGCGGCTCACGCAGGGAACTTCCACGTAACCGCCCACCGGGTCGCAGACCAGGCCGATGGTGTTCATCAGTGCCTGCGCAGCGGCGTGAACCGCCTGACGGGCATTGCCGCCCAGCAGTTCGGTAACTGCGGCAGCAGCCATGGCGGCCGAAGAGCCGATTTCCGCCTGGCAGCCACCGGTTGAACCGGCGATGAACATTGATTTGCTGATGATCTGGCCGATACCGGCACTGAGGATCAGTGGGGCAACGAGCTTCTCATCAGGAATAAGCAGTTCGTCGGCAACACCAATGAGGGCGCCCGGCAGGGTACCGGCGCTGCCGGCGGTAGGGGCCGCCACGATACGGCCCATTCGGGCGTTTTCCTCATTGACGGCCATGGCGTATGACTGCACGCGCTTCAGCAGGGGAGATTGCAGCGGATCGTCCGCCTCCCACATCGTCTTCGCATTCCAGCCGACCATTCCCGTGCGGCTGGGTGCGTCTGACTCGAGGCCACGCCTGATCGAGTCGCGCATTTCGAGCAATCTGCCGTGCATCTGTTCGAACAGGTCTGTCCGTGCGGCGCCGTCATCGCCCGTTTCATCAATGATAATCGCTTCCGAGGCCAGACCATCAAAGGAAAGCAGGTCAGCGAGATTCATCTTTCTTCCTCCGCGTTCCGTTCCAGGATCGAACTGACTGGAGCCCGGTCCTCCATGACAACCGGCAGCATGCGCATCCACTCGACGAATGACACGTTTGTCAGGTAGTCGAGTGCGTACTGTGCGGGCTGCCGATCAATTTCCACCGCCAGCAGCGCCTGTCCGCCGCGGCGTTCCCGCATTGAGAAGATGGTGGCGATGTTGCCGTCATCGGCGGCAATCACCCGTGCCACTTCGGCGATGACGCCCGGTCTGTCCTGGTGCAGCACAAGCATCGTGTGGTGTGAACCGGAGAAGTTCGTCTCCAGCTCATTGATCATGAACACCTTCACCAGGCCGGCACCGAGGCTCGAGCCGGTGAGGCTCACCTGTTCCGAATCCGCTCCGGTCAGCTCAATGCGCACGCTGTTCGGATGCACGTCTCCCAGGTCCTCGGTGATGAATTCGTAGTCGAGACCGGTTGCTTCAGCCTCAGTGAAGGCGTCGCGGATGCGCTCATCATCGGGCGCGAACCCCAGTGTGCCGCCGACAAGTGCAAGATCGGTGCCGTGGCCCTGAGCTGTCTTGGCGAATGAGCCGTGAAGCGCAAAGCGGACCCGTCGTGGCGTTCCGAGCAGCAGGTTGCGGGCCAGGAGTGCCAGTCGGCAGGCGCCGGCGGTATGCGAGCTGGACGGCCCGACCATTACAGGACCAATGACATCTAGAAGGCTCATAGTTAGCGTGATTGTACACAGC
>CAZPLV010000333.1:0-1676 GCA_964587295.1 uncultured bacterium | reverse complement strand
CGCTTCAGAACGGTTTAATCAGCGAACTCGACCCAGTACCAGTTCAGGTCATCCGGATCAACTGCTGAAGTTGCGTGAACAACGCCCTCGGCCGTAACGGTGGCCGTGGTGGCCGGGAAGTTCCAGCCGGGCTCCATGCTCAGGTCGGTGCTGGTCGAGGCATCACTGCCGTCGTCCTCGATGCGCAGAGGACGGTCCACATAGGCGAGCAGCTCGACCATCGTGCCGGCTGCTTCCGAGCCGCCCTCAGCCTTGGCGCGTGAATCGGCGCGCATGAACTGACCGGAGTCGTTGATGGTGTCGTCCGCAACGGCAAAGTTGCCGATGGCTCCCAGTGCGGCAGGGTCGCTCAGGTCATAATCCGGCACCCACTCCTGGAAGGTACCGAGTACTGTCGCCGGTGGGGCGGGCAACTGAATCGTCAGGGTGCCAGCGGCAGTGATTGAACCGGTCGAAACCAGTTCGGCAGCGGCGGTCAGCGGGGCCTCCGGGTTCATCGCGACGAAGATCACTTCCTGCTCCCCGCCGCTCCAGCCGTCCACCTGGACGCTGAGGTCCAGTGCGGGCGTCACAGCGCCGCCACCCGCACCGCTGCCTCCACAGGCCGCGAGAACGAGCAACGGTGCTACCAGCGCCACGCTGCCCCATCTGAACCGAATCTTTCTGTCTTTCATCATCTTTCCCCTTCACCTTTCTGGGCGAATCCCCATGAGTTGATGTTCAGAACGGAACGAAGTACCAGCCAAGGTCCTCACTTTGTATGGTGCCGAAGCGGAACAGCGGCAGGCCGTCCTCGCTGAAGGCCAGAACCGTCAGGCCCAGCGTGTTCCAGCCGGCCTGCATGTCCCAGTCACCTGTGAGTGGAACCTGCGGGTCGAATGATTCGTAATGCAGCGTGAAGGGGCGGTCCGCCCAGTAGAGCGAGCTTTTGACGACCTGCCCCGGCTGAAGCTCAGCGTAAGGATCCATGGCCGCCGCCCGCGAACTCGCCTGTCTGAGGCGGCCGAGAATCACCTGGTGGTCTGTCGCAATCTCAACGGCGGCACCCAGTGCGGCAGCGTCACTGAGGGCGGCGCCGGGGTACATGTTGGCGATGTTCTGCACGGATTCAAGCAGCTCAGCGGGTGGCGCAGGCAGCTCGAATGCCAGCTTGCCGTCAGCCTCAAACAGGCCGATTCCGGTTGCGTAACTGTCAAAACGTTCAGGCTGGGCGACCGGGACGACACCTGCGCGCAGCGGAAGGTCAAACAGTTCCCAGTTGTCCACGAAAGCGGTTACCGCGAATCCAGCCGCGCCCTCACCGTTCTGGGCAGATGCAGTCTGGATCGCTGCCAGCGCCAGCATGAGCACCAGGACAGTTCGGGTGGAAATCCGCCGGTATTTCCGCAATGTTGTGCCCTCCGAGCGGAATTATACCGCACTCGTTCAGAGCATTATTCCGTAATGCTTCACATACCAGTCAACGAACTTACCGACGCCTTCCTCGATGCCGGTCAGCGGCCGGAAGCCGGTCGCCTGCTCCAGCGCGTCGATATCCGCAAAGGTTGCGTGCACGTCACCGGGCTGCATCGGCAGCATGCGCTTGCGGGCCCTTTTGCCCAGCTTGCGTTCGAACACATTGATGAAGTCAAGCAGTTTCACCGGCTCGGAGTTGCCGATGTTGTAGAGCCGGTAGG
>CAZPLV010000332.1:0-1722 GCA_964587295.1 uncultured bacterium | reverse complement strand
CTGGCCTGATCCTTATCGGCCTGGCGCGCTGCATCGCGATGGTGCTCGTCTGGAATGAACTGGCTGAGGGTGATAATGATTACGCGGCGGGTCTGGTGGCGTTCAACAGTGTTTTCCAGATTTTCGCTTTCGGCGCGTATGCCTGGTTGTTCCTGACGGTGCTGCCCGGAGCACTGGGGTTGCAGGCGAGTGTTGTGGATATCAGCTTGAGCGAGGTAGCTTCGGCTGTACTGATTTACCTGGGCGTTCCGTTCGTGGCGGGGATCCTGACGCGGGTGATTCTTATCCGCCGCCACGGACAGGACTGGTTCGAGCAGGTGTTCATCCCCCGAATCAGCCCGCTGACACTGATTGCCCTGCTGTTCACGATTGTGATGATGTTCAGCCTGAAGGGTGACAGCATCGTGGCAATCCCCATGGATGTGCTGCTGATTGCGGTGCCGCTGCTGCTGTATTTCGTGATCATGTTCCTGTTCAGCTTCGTCATGGGCAAGGCCGTTGGTGCTGATTACTCGAAAACGGTGAGCCTGTCGTTCACTGCGGCCAGCAACAACTTCGAGCTGGCCCTCGCAGTGGCCATCAGTGTGTTCGGGCTTGGTTCTGGAGTAGCGTTTGCGGCCGTCATCGGACCGCTGGTGGAAGTGCCGGTACTGATCAGCCTAGTTGGTGTGGCTTTGTGGCTGAGAAAGCGGTTCTTCGGCGCCGCTGATCCTGCGCCGATTGCTGTCACGGACGCTGCAGCTGATGCCTGCCTGCCGAGTGCTGAACGTGCCCGGATTGCAGAAGGAAGTAACTGAGTTGAGAATCCTGGTGCTCTGCACGCATAACAGCGCCCGCTCACAGATGGCTGAAGGCTGGTTACGGCACCATGCCAAGGCTGCCGGCCTCAACGCAGAAGTTCATTCCGCCGGCACTGAATCCACCCGAGTGAAACCCGATGCGGTCACCGTAATGAATGAGGTCGGCATCGACATCAGCCATCACACATCCAAAACGCTTTACGACTTGCCTGACAAGTGGAACTTCGACATGGTAATGACTGTCTGCGACGATGCCAATGAGGCGTGTCCCGTATACCCAGCCCAGACGACCAGGCTGCACATCTCATTCCGGGATCCGAGTGGCCAGAACCTGGAGAGCTGGCGGGGGGTGCGCGACGCCATCGGACGAGTCGCTGAAAAACTGGTCGCAGCACTCAACGCCGGCAGCATGCCACAGGAAGCTGAACTTCGAGCAGCCGGCGAAAGGTGAAACAGTGACCAGGAAGCCTGACGTCCTGTTCCTCTGCACCGCCAACAGTGCCCGCAGTCAGATGGCTGAAGCAATCCTGCGGCGGCATGCCGGGGACCGGTTCAATGTGCACAGCGCCGGCCTCAATCCGCAGCCGATTCACCCGCTGGCACTCCAGGTAATGGAGGAAGCAGGCTACGACCTCTCCCGGCACACGAGCAAAAGCGTGAAGGAATACTTGGGCATGAAGAACTTCGCGTTCGTCATCAGCGTCTGCTCGAATGCCACCCACGACTGCCCCCGCATCTTTCCGAACGCTGGCAACATCCTCACCTGGCCTTTCGATGACCCAGCAGACCCCGGTACCCCCGAAGCGCAGATGCTAGAAAAATTCCGTGTGGTACGTGATGAAATTCAGACCCGCCTAACCAACTGGTTAGAAGAACTTCCTGACACACGCAACACCGAGCGCTGATGCCGCAAGCTCAGCCC
>CAZPLV010000331.1:0-1727 GCA_964587295.1 uncultured bacterium | reverse complement strand
CAGAGCCTTCTCCACCCGACCGACGCAGGACACGCAGGTCATCCCTTCGATCGGAAGGCTGAGCGTGACTGGCTTGGTTTCTCTGGCTGGAACGGTCATCGGGCTCCCCTGATCCTGGTGTGATTGACAGCCTCAACAGTAGACCTTGCCATCATGTGAGGGTCAACTGCGGCGGGTACTGCGGCGATTCCCCTGGGCATATCGGCGTACTAAGATTGCTTCATACCTTGCCTCAGGAGCTACCATGAAAACCCGGTCCGAGCATCTGCGCTATACCACCGGCCATTGCAGGTTCGGTGGATTGTTGCTGGCGGTATCCACCGACGGCGTGGCGGCGATCCTGCTGGGGGATGGTGACGAGGCCATGGCCGCTGATCTTCAACAGCGCTTTCCCAGCACTAACCTGGAGCGGGACGATTCAGGACTGCAGGAGGACATGCAGACACTGCTGCAGTATGTGGATCACCCGCTGGGGGCGCTTAACCTGCAGCAACCGCTGGCAGCCCGGGGCAGCGAGTTCCAGAAAAAGGTCTGGGCCGAACTGGCAAAGGTCCCTGCCGGCCAGACCATCACCTATACGGAACTGGCCAGACGCATCGGCCAACCGGCCGCGGTGCGAGCCGTCGCCGGTGCCTGCGCGGCCAACCCCCTGGCCATGATTGTGCCCTGCCACCGGGTACTGCGCAGCGACGGCGGCATTTCCGGTTATCGTTGGGGGGTGGAAAGGAAAAAGCAGTTGCTTGCACTGGAACAGCAACTGGCCGCTTCTGATCGGTAATACCATCGGATTGCAGGAGCGGCCCGGCGCGCTGGTAACGCCGTCAGGCCTTTGGATAGGACCAGCCCGCAAGAGCTGCCTTACGGCGGCTATCGCCGGGGGGGGGGTCGCGGCTCCTCCAGCGGAGAAGAGGATTGGGCGGGTGACCGGGCCTGACAACCAGGCCCGGCTGATACTCAGAAGCAGTCTTCCGGCATCTCCAGCGTCGAGCGATCAGCATTCTTCAGCACGTCTGCCAGCGCAAGCGGCTTGGGCAGTTCGTAACGCATGAAGTACTCGCAGGCCTTCAGCTTGCCCTCGTAGAATGCTTTCTGTTGGCTCCCACCCTTCTGCAGGCCGCGCAAGGCTGCCTGGCCCTGGCGCAGCCACATCCAGCCAACGACAACGTGGCCGAAGCACTCCATGTACAGGTAGGCGTTGGCCAGGGCACGCTCGGGGTCTTCCCGACGGATGGACTGCAGTGCATCGGTAACCCGCTGCAGGATATCCAGCGCATCGGCCAGCAGGCTGCTGGAGGCCGCCAGTTCGCTGGCACCGGCACACTCGCTGATGGTATCGCGGATACGCTGCACCAGTGTCCTGTAGAAACGTCCATCCTGCATCGGCACCTTGCGGCCCAGCAGGTCCTGCCCCTGGATGCCGTGAGTACCTTCGTGGATGGGGTTCAACCGGTTATCACGGTAGAACTGTTCCACCGGATATTCCCGGGTATAGCCGTACCCTCCGTGCACCTGAATGGCCAGACTGTTTGCCTCCACACAGAACTGCGACGGCCACGACTTGACGATCGGAATGAGCAATTCCAGCAGCCCGGCGGACTCTTCCTGCAGCAGCGGGTCATCCGCGTATTTCTTCTCGTCGGAGAGCGTCGCTGCATACAGACACAGCGCCAGCCCGCCTTCGACAAAGGCCTTCTGCGACAGCAGCATGCGACGGATATCGGCGTGCT
>CAZPLV010000330.1:0-1730 GCA_964587295.1 uncultured bacterium | reverse complement strand
CCGCTCTCCAACCTCGACGCCCGCCTGCGCGTAACCGTCCGGACGGAACTCAGGCAGATCCAGCGGGAATTGGGAGTGACGACGGTGTTCGTGACCCACGACCAGGAGGAGGCACTCTCCCTCAGCGACCGGATAGCGATCATGAACGAGGGCAAGGTCGTGCAGGCGGGTGCGCCCCGGGAGCTTTACGACCTGCCGCGCAGCCGCTTCGCTGCCTATGTGCTCGGTGACGCCAACTTCCTGCGGGCAGACAGCTTTCAGCAGGACGGTGGCCAGCACCGCGCCGTCATCGCGGCCCAGCGGACCCTGGTCCGGCGCTCCGGCCCCGGCGACGGCAGCAGCGAGCTGCTGATGGTGCGTCCGGACTGGTTCAGGCTTGACGCAGAACCCGAGGCAGGCGGCCTGGAACTTGAGGCCACGCTCGAGGCAGTCGAGTTCCATGGTGGTTTCGAGCGCTGCTGGTTCAGGGCCACCGGTCAGCCGGAACTCCTGCAGGTGGATGTGCCGGCCGACAGCCGCATACCCGGCCAGGGCGAAACCGCAAGGCTGGTGCTGCCACCCGGCAAGGCCGTCATCGTGCATGAATGACCTGCGTCCTGGCGCAACCATGACGAAACCATGAACTGAGCGGAGTACTATTCTCATAGCTATCCACTTGCGCAGGAACGCGCTGGCGGCTACGATCAGCCCAACCAAACTGTATGTCCGAACTGCAGCACCCGATTTCCGGGAGCTGCCCGGCAACAGGGAATTCTGGAGAACTGATACATGAAGAGACTCGCAACGGCAATTATCGCAGCCTTGTCAATCGGCGCAGTCGCGCAGGCACAGCAAGGCACCGTCAACGTTCTGTGCAGCCCGGACCAGGCCTGGTGCGAAGCACTGGGGCCGGCCTTCACCGCTGATACCGGTTACGGCCTCGAGTGGATCCGTGTCGGCTCGAACGACGCACTGGCCCGCCTGCGCGCCGAAGCAGCCAACCCGATTTTCGATGTCTGGTTCGGCGGTACCGGTGACCCCCACCTCGTCGCCGTACGTGAAGGCGTTACCGAGATGTACATCCCGACCGTCTGGGACGACATCATCCCCAGCCTGAAATCCGTTATCAACGAAGAGTACATTCCGCTGTACGCCGGTGCACTCGGCTTCTCGATCAACGAAGGTGTTCTCGAGGAAGCCGGAGCAGAAATCCCCACCAGCTGGATGGATCTGACGGACCCGCAGTACAAGGGCCTCATCGCAATGCCGGACCCGAACAGCTCCGGCACCGCCTACACCATCATCGCCACCCTGGTGCAGATCTTCGGTGAAGACGAAGCCTTCCAGATTCTCGAGGACCTTCACCAGAACGTTGCCCAGTACACCAGCTCCGGCTCGGCCCCCGGCCAGCTCGCCGGCCGCGGTGAAGTCGGTATCGCCGTGCAATTCATGCACGACGGCGTGAAGTTCGCCAACCAGGGCTTCCCGCTCATCACGCTGGCTCCGGAAGAGGGCACCGGTTACGAAATCGGCGGCATCTCGCTGGTTGCCAACGGCCCCAACCGTGAAGCCGCAATCGCCTTCATCGAGTGGGCGCTGACTCCCGAGGCACAGGCCATCGCTGCCGCCCAGGGCGATTCGTTCCAGATCCAGTCCAATGTGAACTCCGCAGTTCATGAACTGGCCCCTAATCTCGACAGCATCAACCTGATCGAGTACGACTTCGACACCTACGGCAACCCGGAAACCCG
>CAZPLV010000329.1:0-1733 GCA_964587295.1 uncultured bacterium | reverse complement strand
AGCGTGAGCCGCCGTGACCTGCTGCCGATGCTGTGGGAGGAAGGCAAGGCCGTGAACCTGCGGCAGGAGCTGGCGAAGATCCGCAAGCTGCCGGGCGCCGAGAGTTGGTTCCGGGATGAGCCGAAGTCTGCGGTTCAGTTCCGCGGAACGACTGACCTGACCAGGCTGATTGACGCGTTTGAGCACGGTGATTTCCGTTTCGTGTGCGAACGCTGGCGTGATCCGCGCGCCCGTTACCTGCTGCCGGGCATGGAGCTGGACTTCCTGCCGCGGCAGTTTCATGAGTGGCTGAACTATGAAGAGGACGAACTCGCCAACCTGATCAGGATTGCGCATCAGCGGCGCGCGCATGAGCAGGAAGAGGCAGGCGACCTTGCCGGCGCCGTCACCACCTACCATCAGCTGGTCAGGCTGGACCCGCTGGCTGAAGCGGCGCACCAGGCGATCATCCGGCTGGAGCTGGCGCTGGGCCGGCCGGAGGCTGCCAGGCACCAGTTCATCCGCGTGCGCAACGTGTTCAACCGCGAACTGGGCGCTGACCCCAGCCCGGAGACGATTCAGCTGGCCAACGGCATAAGCAGCCAGGGCGCCAGCGCGGATGCGGAACGAAGCCGCAAGCCCAGCATGCCGCTGCCGTACGCGAACACGCCGTTCGTTGGCCGCAGCCGGGAACTGAATGACCTCGCCATGCATTTCCGGCGACCGGGACGGCGGCTGGTGACGATCACGGGTCTGGGCGGGGTCGGCAAGACCCGGCTGGCGGTTGAGTTCGCGCGCAGGCACGCTGAGTCTTTCAGCGACGGGCTGCTGTACGTGCCGCTGTCCGCCATCGAACGCAGTGACCTGATTCCGGCCAGCATGGCCGCGATTCTGGCCCTGCCGGTGGACGGGGAAACCTGCCGGCAGCACCTGTTCGAGCATCTGGAAACCCACTCCCATGTGATTGTCTTTGACAATGCCGGCCACCTGCCTGACGCGGCGCACCTGATAGCGGAAGTTGCCGCCCGCTCACCCGGGTCGCACGTGATTGTGACCTCCCGGTCCGCGCTGTCGCTGCAGTCCGAGCAGACTTACACGCTGTATGGACTGAGCTACCCGGACAGTTCAGCGCGGACTGCTGAGGAGTTTGACGCGGTGGAACTGTTCCGGCAGCGGTCACACCGGCACCTTACAGAAGCGGACCTGGAGCACGTGGCGGAAATTTGCCGGCTGCTGCAGGGGCTGCCGCTGGGAATCGAACTGGCCGCCAGCCTGTGCGAGTACCTGGCGGTCGCGGAAATAGCCCAGGAGCTGCGCGACGGCAATTACGGCCTGCTGGCGAGCGATCAGCGGGACCGGCCCGTCCGCCACCGGACCCTCAGCACCCTGCTGGAAGCCAGCTGGTACGTGCTGGAACCGGAAACCCAGGCGCAGCTGGCCAAACTGTCGGTATTCAGGGGCGCCTTCAGCCGTGATGACGCTTACGCGCTGGCCGGAGTGAGGTTCAGTGACCTCAGGCGCCTGGTGGACCGCTCCCTGGTTTCGCAGGAACAGAACGGCATGATTGTGCTTCATCACGTCGTGCGCTGGTTTGCGAGTGAACGGCTGCTGGACGGCAGACACGGCCAGCGGCTCAAGAAGAAACTGCATCTGCTTGCTGCCGAGCGCATCCGGCTGCGCCACGGAACGGGAGCGCCGGGTGCGCTCGAGGACCTGGAGCCGTGGCTGGAGCAGTTCCATCACCTGGTGCAGGC
>CAZPLV010000328.1:0-1741 GCA_964587295.1 uncultured bacterium | reverse complement strand
CCAGGCCGACCTCACCCAGGAAGGCGCCGGTCTCGCTGGTGACAGCGTAGCTGTAACCGCTGTCAGGGCGGGCCTGCTTGCCGCCGATGTAGAGCTTGGGGGTTGCGTCGATCGTTGGCAGTCCGCCTGTGCCCAGGGCTGCTGCGGCAGTTGCCGGTTCAGCGACCGGGGCCGGCTCCGGCTCAACTGTCTCTTCCTCAACCGCAACTGCGCTTTCCTCGAAACCGAAGCCGGTGTCAGCTGCGAAGGAAGCGAACTCATCGGTCAGATCGTCGCCGTCATCGAGGTCCAGGCGGTCAACCACGGCCGCAACATCGTCAGCCAGTTCATCGCGTTTCACCTGGCTCGGTTCGGGCACGAATTCAGCTGCTGCCGCCGCCGGCCTCGCGGCAGTGAAGTGCCAGTCAGGGACCAGGTATTCGTACATGCCTTCGCGGCCGCCTTCACGGCCGTAGCCGCTCTCACGGAAGCCGCCGAAACCGGCTGCTGCGTCGAACATGTTGGTGCTGTTGACCCAGACAACGCCGGCCTTGACCTTGCTGGCCACGTCCAGCGCCAGGTCCAGGTTGGAGCTCCAGACGCTGGCCGCCAGTCCGTAGCGCGTGTGATTGGCGAGTTCCACCGCTTCGGCGGGCGTGCGGAAAGTGGTGGCGACGAGGACCGGGCCGAAGATCTCCACCTGGGAGATGGTGGCGGAAGGTTCCACGTCAGTGAACAGCGTCGGCGGGTAGTAAAGGCCTTCTTCCGGCAGTTCCAGATCCGGCTGGTAGCAGACGGCACCCTCGGTCTTGCCCTGCTCCACCAGACTCTTGATCCGCTCCAGCTGCACCGGCGCCACAAGTGCGCCGATGTCGATGCCCTTGTCCAGCGGGTCGCCGACGCGCAGGGTATCCATGCGCCGCTTCAGTCTGGCGTAGAACTTTTCGGCCAGTCCTTCCTGCACCAGCAGGCGGCTGCCGGCGCAGCACACTTCGCCCTGGTTGAGCCAGATGCCGTCGACGACACCCTCGATGGCCGCGTCAATATCGGCGTCCTCGAAGACGATGAACGGGCTCTTGCCGCCCAGCTCCAGGCTGAGTTTCTTGCCGCTGCCTGCCGTCTGCTCGCGGATGAGGCGGCCCACTTCGGTGGAACCGGTGAAGGCGATCTTGTCCACCTGCTCGTGGGCAACCAGGGCAGCACCTGTGTCCCCGTCGCCGGTCACCAGGTTGAACACGCCCCTGGGCAGGCCCACGTGACGGGTGATCTCGGCAAAAAGCAGCGCCGTAAGCGGCGTGAATTCAGCCGGTTTGAGCACGACGGTGCAGCCTGCAGCCAGCGCCGGGGCAACCTTCCAGGAGAGCATGAGCAGCGGGAAGTTCCAGGGAATGATCTGTCCGCACACGCCAGCGGCGCGGTAACCCCCGAACTCGGTTTCCAGCAGCTGGGCCCAACCGGCATGGTGATAGAAGTGGCGGGCTGCCAGCGGCACATCCAGGTCGCGGGTTTCGCGGATTGACTTGCCGTTGTCGAGCGTATCCAGCACGGCGAACAGGCGGCTGTGCTTCTGGATCTGCCGGGCGAGTGCGTACAGGTAACGGGCGCGCACGTGGCCCGGCGTTGCTGCCCAGTCCGCCTGGACGGAACGGGCGGCCTTTACGGCGCGGTCGACGTCTGATTCAGAACCCTGGGCAATGGTGGCCAGCACCTGGCCACTGGCCGGGTTGATGCTGTCGAACACCTCGCCGGCGGCGGGGTCGGT
>CAZPLV010000327.1:0-1741 GCA_964587295.1 uncultured bacterium | reverse complement strand
CCAGCTGCTGATTCACTGGCCCAATCCCGGCCAGGACCAGTTCGTGGACGCGTGGCGCGGACTTCAGGCAGTACGGGATGAAGGCCTGGTGCGCTCAATCGGCGTTTCGAACTTCAAGGTGACGCACCTGCAGCGGCTGCTGGACGCAACCGGCGAGCTGCCTGAAGTGAACCAGATCCAGCTGAACCCGTACGTGCAGCGTCCTGATCAGGTTGCCTACGGGCGCGAGCACGGCATCGTCACGGTCGCCTGGTCGCCGATTGGCAAGGGCCGCGATCTGCTGGGCGAACCGTCCGTGACGAAAGTCGCGGAGGCAGTTGGCCGCACTCCGGCCCAGGTCGTGCTGCGCTGGCACTTGCAGCAGGACCACGTGGTCATACCGAAAACAAGCAACCCGGCTCGACTGGCTGAGAATATCGAGCTGTTTGACTTTGAGCTTGATGCCGAACAGATGGCCGCGCTGTCAGCCCTCGATCAGGCCGGGGAAGGCAAGGCGGATTCCGACACCTTCGGGCACTGAACTGCCCGCTGGCTCAGTCTGACAGCAGTTCCCCGACCCGGCCGCGCACTGCCTCGGCAGCGGCGCGGTCGACAAATGCCAGCCGAAGACGCCGCTCCAGGACGTCGTCGGCCGTTACGGCATACTCCTCGTCACGTGCGAACACGACTTCGGCCTCAAGGTACGGATGGTCGGGGTGGAGCTGACTAACGAGCCCAAGCCGCTGACCGAGCGCAATGACGTCTTCCGCCTCGCCGCCGTAAGCCTGCGCCAGATGCGCGGCCACGGCCGTGGTCAGGCCATATGTATCTGCCAGCCGGTCGGCCAGGGTTTCGCTGTACCCCTCGGCGCCCACGACGGGCAGGTCTGCGGTTCTGCTGGACTGCGCCGGGTTGAGGCCGGAAACAGCTATGGCCCGGTCCAGGGCGTCGGCCGCCATGTGCCGGTAGGTGGTCCACTTGCCGCCCGTGACGGTCACCAGGCCGGATGCGGAGGCTTCGATGTGATGGTCACGAGTTATCTGCGCGGTGCCCACGTCACGTGAAGGACGGACGAGCGGGCGGAAGCCTGTCCAGGCGGACAGTACGTCCGAACGGTTGAAGCTGCGCTCCAGATAACGCCCCAGGTAATCGAGCAGGTAGTCGATATCCGCCTCGGGTGCCACTGGGTTGGCTTCGGCAATCGCGGGATTGTCCGTGGTGCCGACCAGGGTATGCCCGTGCCAGGGCAGCATGAACAGCACACGGCCGTCGTCGGTTTTCGGAATCAGCATGCCGCTTTCACCCGTGAGCAGGTCGCCGTCCAGCACAATATGGGTGCCAGACGAGGCGGTGAGCAATGGCTCGGCTCCCGGCTCATCCAGCTGGCGCAGCTCATCAACGAACGGACCGGTCGCGTTGATCACGGCCCGGGCACGTACGGTCCCCCCATGGCCGCTGACTCCGTCCTCAAACTGTGCACCGGCAACCTTGCCGTCCTCATGAACGAGGCCGGTGACGCGCATGTGGTTCAGCGCCAGGGCACCATGCTGCACGGCAGTGCGGATGAGCGCTACGTTCAGGCGGCTGTCATCAAACTGGCCGTCGTAATACAGGACCGAACCGCGCAGACCGTCAGCCCGCAGGCCCGGCAGGCGCTTCAGCGTCTCGGCGCGGCTCAGCACTGTGCTGGCGCCGATACGGAAGTTACGGCCGGAGAACATGTCGTACATCTTCAGGCCGATTGCGTAATAGGGCAGGGCAA
>CAZPLV010000326.1:0-1763 GCA_964587295.1 uncultured bacterium | reverse complement strand
GGTGGCTGAACCGTAGGCGAGCAGCGGGGCTGCCTGCATCACCGAAGCGATGTCCAGCGTGCCGAAAGTGCGCCAGGTCATGAACATGGCCAGCAGGAAACCAACGTCACCGATGCGGTTGACGATGAAGGCCTTGCGGGCGGCGTTTGCATTGAGACGGTCGCGGTACCAGAAGCCGATCAGCAGGTAGGAGCAGACGCCCACGCCTTCCCAGCCGAGGAACATCAGTACGAACGAATCAGCCAGAACCAGTACAAGCATGGCTGCGATGAACAGGTTCAGGCCGGCAAAGTAGCGCGGCAGGCCCGGGTCGTCCTTCATGTAGCCGATTGAGAAGACGTTGATCAGAAAGCCGACGCCGGTGATGACAAGCGCGAATGTCAGGCTCAGCTGGTCAATCAGGAAGCCGAAGCTTATGCCCGGCAACCAGTCCCACAACGGCAGCTTCACCGCGTCGGCTGCAGAGCCTCCGAAGCTCAGGAAACCCAGCACGGTCAGGACGAATGCAAGACCTGAGGCACCTGCGCCAAAAATCCCACCGGCATCACCTGCGTACCAGCGGCCCAGCAGGCCGTTCAGAACAGCAACCAGCAGGACGATTCCGGGAGCGATGGCAATTGCGTAAAGCGGATCCATCAGTGACGCACCTCCCTCAGCAGGTCAACATCCGTGCTGTTGCGGTTGCGGAATATTGCCACCAGGATGCCGAGGCCGACAGCCACTTCAGCAGCGGCAATGGCCAGGATGATGAACACGGCTCCCTGCCCTTCCAGTGCGGTGGTGCCGCCGGCGTCGCTCCACTGGCGGGCGAAAGCAACCAGCGCGAGGTTGGCGGCATTGAGCATCAGTTCAATCGAAATGAAAATCAGGATTGCGCTGCGCCTGAGCACAACCCCGGCCGCACCGATGATGAACAGGACGGCACTGAGGATGACGTAGTACTCGGTTGGCACCATCAGGCGTCACCACCATCCACGGTTGTTGCCCTGCGCTGCACCAGGCTTACTGCCCCGACGATGCCCGTGAGCAGCAGAACGCCCACCAGCTGGAAGGCGAGCACGTACTCGGTGAACATGATCTCACCGATCTGTGCGGGTGCGCCACCGCCAAGCGCGGCGGTCACGTTGTCGAGCGAAGGCAGCTGGCTGGGTTCGAGCACTGCCGTGATCACGATTACAGCCAGCATCAGCACGGACGTGCCGAACACTGCCGCCGGCAGGTAGCGGAAACGCCGGACCGGCTGGCCCTGCCTGACGTTCAGCAGCATGATCACGAACAGGAACAGCACCATGATGGCGCCGGTATAGACAATCACCTGAATGGCAGCCAGGAAGTGGGCGTCCAGCGTCACGTACGTGACGGCAAGTGCCAGCAGCGTCGCCACCATCGAGAGAGCGACATGCACCGGCTCCCTGAACAGCAGCACACCCAGTGCGCCGGCTATCAGGATCACCGCAAGAATGTAGAACGTCACCATCAGTAGTCGACGCCCTCCAGCTCCACGCGGTGTTCAGCTTCGAAGCCGAGGCGGACGTCCTTGTTCTTCGAGTCAGCTTCGCGGCGCTGCCACTTGCTGCCCTTCGTGCCGACCATCAGGTCGGCCTTGCCGTAGGTGAAGTCGTTGTAGCGGAAATCCGCCAGTTCGAACTCGTGACCGAGGACGATTGCTCCGGTCGGGCAGGCTTCCTCACACATGCCGCAGAAGATGCAGCGCAGCATGTTGATTTCGTAAATCGAGGCGTAACGTTCGCCGGCGGAGACCG
>CAZPLV010000325.1:0-1791 GCA_964587295.1 uncultured bacterium | reverse complement strand
GGGTGAACTTGACTCCCAGATTCGCCTCGAGCGTTACGACGCCTACTGGAACGGCACTCCTGCGCTGCAGACCGTCGTGTTCCGCATGATGCCGGAACCGTCAACCCGTATCGCCGCCCTGCTTGCCGGCGAAGTGCAGATCATCCACGCCGTACCGCCTGACCTTGTTGACCGCATCGACAGCGTGCCGGGCGTCAGCGTCCACACCGGCCTCGGCACCCGCGCAGCCCAGATCGAGCTGAACAACCGGGTCGCACCCTTCAACGACCGGAACGTGCGCCTGGCCCTCAACTACGCGGTTGACTGGGACAGCATCCTGACCAACATCTACCAGGGCTATGCAGACCGTCTGGCAACTCCGTTCCTGCCCAGCGGCTTTGGCTTCGCCGAGGACCTGGAGCCGTACCCTTATGACCCCGAGCGGGCCCGGGAGCTGCTGAACGAAGCCGGCTACGACACCAACTGAACACTGAACTGAATTGAGACTGGTGGCGCTTTCAGACTTATGATGGCGCCACCAGACGTAATGAGACCCGAACACTGTCCCCCGCTGTTTCTCACATCGCCGAGCGGCTCAAGCAGCCCAGTGGCCTCCCGGTGAAGGTAACCAATGCGCTTCAGCAAAGTATTTGAACGACTGGCCTCTGCAATTCCCGTTGCCCTCGGCGTGGCGATTCTGGCTTTTCTGTTCCTGCGTTTCCTGCCGGGCGATCCGGTGGAAATCATGCTGGGTGACACCCAGGTTACGCAGCAGCAGATCGACAGCCTGCGCAATCAGCTCCACCTGGACAAACCCGTTCTGGAGCAGTTGTGGCTGTTCCTCGTCGGCCTCGTTCAGGGCGACCTTGGCACCAGCATCGTGCGGGGCCAGCCAGTGGCCAAACTTATCGGTGACAGCCTGCCTGCCACCATTGAGCTCACGCTCGCAACTATTTTCATTGCACTTCTCATAGCATTGCCGGTGGGCATCATCAGCGCCATCAGGGCCGGCTCCTGGCTTGACCGGACGGTTCTGTCCGGCGCCCTGGTCGGCGTGAGTATGCCCGCTTTCTGGTTCGGTCTGCTGCTGATTCTGCTGTTCTCCGTCGAGCTGCAGTGGCTGCCCACTTCCGGGCGGATGGCAGCGACCATGCTGGTGCCCAAAGTGACGGGCTTCATGCTCATCGATACGCTGCTGGCGAGAGACTTCTCGGCGTTCGGCACGGCGCTCAAACACCTGATTCTGCCAGCACTGACGCTCGGCGTCGTGTTTGCGGCGGTGCTGGCCCGGGTGGTCCGCGCTTCCATGATTGAGGCGCTGCACAAGGAGTACGTGACGACAGCCAGGTCCAAGGGACTGCACGAATACACCGTCGTGGTCAAGCACGCGCTACGCAACGCGCTCATTCCCGCGCTCACCGTCACCGGCCTGCAGTTCGGCGAGCTGCTGGGCGGCAACATGATTGTTGAGACGATCTTCGCCTGGCCGGGCCTGGGCCGGCTGGTGGTCAGCTCCATCTTTGCCCGCGACTACGTGGTCGTGCAGATTGCCGTCATGCTCTACGCCCTCACCTACGTGGCCGCCAACCTGGTTGTGGACATGCTCTACACGTACCTGAATCCGAGGATTGAACTGTGAGCGCCCCATCTGGACGCAAACCAGGCCTGCTCAGTCTGCTGGCCCGCGTGGTGGAAACGCCGCTGGGCCTGGTCAGCAGTTCAGTCATCCTGCTCTACATACTGGTGGCAATATTTGCACCCGTAATCGCGCCTTACGACCCCGATGCGACGGTACTGGGCCAGCGCCTGGCC
>CAZPLV010000324.1:0-1798 GCA_964587295.1 uncultured bacterium | reverse complement strand
CTCCGTGAGTTGCGTGACGAGAGCCTGCAGTTTGACGAACGTGCGCAGGAACTGTCCATGGGCATGTCCGCGGACTTTGAGGCGGCAATAGAAGAGGGAGCAACGACCGTGCGGGTTGGCACACTGATCTTTGGTGAGCGCCTCCTGAATGCGGACCATTACTGGCCGGGCAGCAGCGACTGATGAAACCGCTCACGCCGGACGTCGTGGCGATACAGTCACAGGTTGTCTACGGCGCAGTGGGCAACACCGCAGCCGTACCCGTACTGCAGGCGCATGGCCTGCTTGTGGCGCAGGTTCCCAGCATCATCCTCAGCAGCACCCCGCATTACCAGCCGCTCTACGGCGGGCCGGTCCCTCGGGAATGGTTCAGCGGCTGGCTTGAGTCGCTGTTCGACCGGGACGCGGTGCGTGGCATCCGGGCCGTGCAGATAGGTTACCTGGGGGAGAGCGCACAGGCGGAGCTGCTTTATGACTGGCTCAGTCGCGTGCTCGAGGCCAACGACGACGAGGTGCTTGTGGTCATGGACCCTGTGCTGGGCGACTCTGACAAGGGAATCTACACGCAGCCCGGCCTTCAGGCGGGCTGGCGCCATCTGATCAGCCTGGCAACCGGGCTCACCCCCAATGCGTTCGAGCTTGGCGTACTGGCAGGCCGGACCCTCGAAACACTGGATGAAACTTTCGACGCGGCAGCAGGTCTGCTTACCGGGCGCACCAGCTGGGTTGCAACCACCAGCGCGGCTCCCGCCACCTGGGAGCAGGGTGAGATGAAGACAGCACTGACCACTGAATCCGGCTCGCTCGCGATCAGCCATGAACGTGTGGACTCGGCCGTCAAAGGTACGGGCGACATGTTCAGCGCCAGCGTCACCGCCGGCCTGCTTGCCGGACTTGAACTTGCCGGGAGCATCCACCGTGCCGGCCAGGCGGTCACCACTGCGCTGAGCGAAACAATAGCTGCTGGCACCGAAGAGCTCATGCTGCGTCTGCCGCGCCGTTAAGAATCCCGTCAGGGGCGTTGCGTTACACTTCTGCTGGTTATGGTCGACTGGCAGCTGGATGAACTGACAGGAGCGTACAGCCGGAGGGCCCTTACATTGGGCCTGAAGGAGCTGGACGGTGATCACCGCTCAGCGGGGCGCTCGTACGCGGTTGCAATGCTCGATGTTGACCACCTGAAAACCGTAAACGACGTGTACGGTCACGCGGCCGGTGATGCAATCCTGGAAACAGTGGTGAAGCGCGCCAGGCACGCGCTCAGGGGCAGCGACCGCATGTACCGCTATGGCGGCGACGAATTCGTAATACTGCTGCCCGGCACCAACCATGCCGAGGCCACCAGTGTGCTGCGCCGCGTCCGTGACAATGTCACTGCCACACCAATCGACGCCGGACACCGTCTGACGGTGACTGTGAGCATCGGAGTCGCGGCATCCGATGAACTGCATGACACTGATTCCTCCGACACGCTGCTGCGGGCGGACAAACGCCTGTACCAGGCCAAGCGCGGTGGCCGCAACTCAGTGGTCTCCGATGAACGCAGCGTACGGGGGCCCGGCAGCACAGCATTTGGCGAAACTAGGCTGTACGGCCGGGACGAACAGCTGGCCCAGGTTGACAGTTTCCTCGGAGGACAGGCTGGAGAGCTCGGCGGACGGGTTCTGCACGTAAGCGGACCAAATGGTGTCGGCCTGAGCAGATTCATGGCGGAAGTCGGCATTCGTGCCGGAATCACCGGCAGGGCAGTCAGGCATCTTGAACTGAGCGCAGGCTTCCGTTCGCTGCACCTGCGGGC
>CAZPLV010000323.1:0-1842 GCA_964587295.1 uncultured bacterium | reverse complement strand
TCGTGGGCGTACCCACCGCAATAACAACAATGCCTTTGCCGTTCAGCTCAGGAATTTCAACCTGAAAATCCGCATCCGTCTCATTCAGCAGCTCAGCCAGACCATCCTCATGAATGGTCGGCTCCTTCGCCTTAAGCCGCTCAACAATCAACTCATTCTTGTCAACGCACGTCACGTCGTGGCCGAGGTATGACAGCGACAGGCCCGTGGTCAGGCCGACGTAGCCGGTTCCGATTATGGTTACTTGCATGGGTTCATTAGCTCCTTGGTGATGGGGCGATTGTACCGGGAAGCAAGGATCGGCGCCACACAACACGAGGCGCAATTACGGGCACGAACAAACTGCCGTGAATCAGGCATCGCGCAGACTCAACACGGCGGTGTAACGGCTGTGTGACGCCTCGCCGTGCAAACTCGCGGCAGTTGAAAAGGAGGCCTCAATGCACAGCCACAACCACACCTGGCTTCTGGCCCTGTCATTGCTCATCGTCGTGTTTGCCGCATGCGCCAAGCCGGGCCCGCAGCAGCTGCCGCCCATTCCACCGGGACCGTTTGAAATCACGGGCATCAGCAGCGAATGTTCCGCCGAACAGACGCCGCTGCAAGTCATTGCCTGGAGCGGAGCCGAGCACGCCGAGACTTACCTGTTTTTCCGCGGAGACCAGCAGATCGCTGAACTGGCTGTCGGCGAGCTGCAGTACCGGGACGGTGAGAAACTGACGCCGGGCAGCGTCGTCAGCTACCGCGTCCGTGCGGTCAACACTGACGGACAGCGGGACAGTCCGGCCGTCAGCTACACGGTTCCCGAGGATCAGTGTGCTGCACCGGAAGAACCTGGCGACCCGACGGACCCGGGACAGCCAGACGATCCTGAGGATCCAGCCGACCCAGAGGATCCCGTCGAACCGCCGGAAGAGGCTGGTGCCCTTCAGGTCGCGATAACCTGCACGCCACTGGCCAGCGCAACGTTCAACTGGGAACCGGTCGAACGCGCAGACAGGTACGACCTGCTGCAAGGCGACACAGTCATCGCGGAATTGGACGCGAAGGCCAGTCAGGCGAATGCAGTCGAAATGATTCCCGGACTTGCGTTCGAGTTCAGCCTGCGCGCCTACTACGTCAGGTGGCACATGCAGGAAGCCTGGAGCAGCATCACCTTCCAGGATGACGACACGCCCGACCGCGACCAGCAGGAACTGGATCCGGTAGCGCCAGCGGAACGCTCAGAAGCCGCCAGGCAGAAGGCCAGCAGCCGCACCCTGCCTGATGGCAGCCCGGTTCACAGCTTCAAGACCCTGCTGGAGGACCTGGCCAGCATCACCCGCAACACCTGCACCTACCCGGACGCCAAAGCCCCGTTTGAGGTGACCACCAGCCCCAACCCGCAACAACAGAAAGCGCTGAATCTGCTGAAGAACATCAGCTTGTAGACAGCAGGCGAACACACGGAAACAACCGCAGTGCCGTCAGGCACGAGAGAAACCATACTCAACAACTTGGAACTTCAGTTTATTTACAGCTTGCGAAGTATTCATTAAGCGAGTGCGGCATACCACGAACTGGGCGTTTGGGTTACTATTGCCGGGCTATACGGGCGGCTCGCAGACAATAAGCCGAAACGCCAGTTCTTCGAGTGCTGGCGAGGGAACATTGGGAGAATAACTGTGCGGATTGCATACATACATCAGTATTTCCATCGTCCAAACGAATCTGGCTCCCAGCGGTCATGGATTCTGGCGAAGCATATGGTCGATGCCGGTCATGAGGTCACTATGATAACGGCTTATACCAAGGAACAAGTAGAAACTACTAACGTGGTCGAGGAATGGATTGCCGGGTTGC
>CAZPLV010000322.1:0-1883 GCA_964587295.1 uncultured bacterium | reverse complement strand
CATTCCCGACGCACGAGTATCAGGCCCGACTCGATGCCCTGCGCGAACGCATGGAAATTGCCGGCGTTCCGACGATGCTCACCACGACACCCGAAAACATCACCTACCTGACGGGTTTTGAGTCACCCGGCCACTACTGGTGGCAAGGCCTGGTTGTCCCTCTGTACGGCGAGCCGACGACACTGTCGCGGCTCCTGGAGGTGAGCGGGGTGGACGCACTGAGCTGGATTGAGCCGGAGCACAACCTCGCCTACTGGGATTCTGAGGATCCCATGGAGAGGCTCGCGATGGTGCTGACCTCGATGGGCATGAACATTGGCCGCATCGGCTTCGAGCGTGACTGCTGGTTCTTCACCGCGGCCCAGCAGGACCGGCTGTTCAAACTCCTGCCTGACGTCGACTGGGTCGACTGTTCATGGCTCGTGGAGAAAGGCCGGGTCGTGAAGTCGGAGCTTGAAATAGAGCGCATCAAACAGGCAGCCCGCACCACTGAAGCCGGCATGCGCGCGGGTATTGTCGCCGTGGTCAGCGGTGCCAGCGAGGATGATGTGGCGGCTGAGCTGTTCGGGGCAATGATCAGGGCCGGCAGCGAGTGGCCGTCAATTGTCCCGTTCGTCTCATCGGGTGAGCGGGGCGCAATTGGCCACGCCACCTGGCGTCACAGGACGCTGTGCCCGGGTGATTCGGTTTTCCTGGAGGCGGCAGGCTGCCGCAGCCGCTACCATGCACCGATGATGCGTACCGTGCTGGTTGGTGAGCCGGACGAGACCATGCTGCAGGCGTTTGCAGCAGTTCAGTCAGCATTCGACGCCGCGACTGAAATGATCAGACCCGGCGTCGTGGCCGGTGACGTGGATGAGATCGCGCGTCAGGCGATTGCCGAATCTGGTTTCGGCGGCACGCAGTCATCGCGCGTTGCGTACTCAGTTGGCCTGGCCGTGCCGCCTGACTGGGGTGAGGGCCACATCCTCAGCATGAAGCCCGGCGAACAGCGGACCCTGAAGGAAAACATGACCTTTCACCTCCTGCCCTGGGTTCAGATTCCCGGTTTCGGGTCGATGGGCTGCACCGAAACCATCAGGGTGACAGCCGATGGCTGTGAGTGCATCACGCAGTTCCCCCGTGAGCTGTTCATGCGCTGACGGGTCGGAAAGGGGTACAGATGGGCAACCTGCATGTGATTCTGGCGGTCAGTCTGGATGGTTATGTGGCGGCCACAGATGGCAGCCTCGACTGGATAATCATGGGTGATGAACGGGCTGACTACATGGTGGAGGCAGTTCAGCAAGCTGACACTCTGCTGATGGGCCGGAAAACGTATACCGGGTTTTCCGGCTTCTGGCCGCATGCACCGGACAACCCGGACGCCTCAGCGGCGGAGAAGGCCATTGGCGCACACTTCAACTCAATGCGAAAAATAGTCTTCTCCCGCACATTAACGGGCGCAGACTGGGGTGAAACGAGCATCAAACGGCAGGTCGATCCAGCTGAAATCGAGCTGCTCAAACGCGAATCCGTCAGCGTAATCAGGCTGGATGGCAGCATCAGCATAGTTCAGGAAATGACCCGCTTGGGCCTCATTGACGAATATCGCCTGATGGTGCACCCCGTGGCATTGGGTGACGGCCGACCGCTGTTTACAGACAAGGTCGGACTGGAGCTGACCCGCAGCGAGGCGTTCAAAAGTGGTGTGGTGGTATTGACGTACCGTCCGGCAGGCAACAGGCCCGTAGCGGACCTACGCTCCTGAGGTTGACGCAATGGCTTAAAGGCAAAGCAAATCCCCGTCTTCCGAACGGAAAACGGGGATTTGCGGGCTTCGGCCCTCATGGTCGGGGTGGCGAGATTTGAACTCACGACCCCTTGACCCCCAGTCAAGTGCG
>CAZPLV010000321.1:0-1888 GCA_964587295.1 uncultured bacterium | reverse complement strand
CGGCGGCCAGCATCACCTGCAGGCTGCTGGACATCAGCAAAATCGACCCGCTGGAGCATGACCTGCTGTTCGAACGGTTCCTGTTCCAGGGGCAGAAGAGCGCACCGGACATCGACATTGACATCAGCAGCGAACGGCGCGATGAGGTGCTGGCCTGGATTGAGCGGCGTTACGGCGGTGAAACGGGGGCATGGTGCGAAGCGATGGTCAGCAACCGCATCACTTACCGCACTCCATTGGCGCTGCAGGATCTGGGTCGGGCTGTGGGACTGCCGCCGCCCCTGCGCAACCGGGTGAGCAAGGCCCTCGGACGGGATTACCGGCGGCTTGCGCCCCGCAACCTGCGCCGTGCTGATGAGCAGCTCACCGAAGTGCTTGGTGAGGCGCCGGTCAAGGAAACCCTGTACCGGGTGCTGGAACGCATGGAGAAAGGGCATTTCCGGCATTTCGCGCCGCACTCGGGCGGAGTGGTGCTGTCAGAGCAGCCTCTTTCGTGGTACTCGCCCCAGTACCGCAGCGCGAACGGCATCCGGGCCTTGCAGTTCGACAAGGATGACGTGGAATGGCTGGGGCTCATCAAGCTGGACGTACTGTCACTGCGGGCCCTGTCAGCACTCGAGGAGGCGGTCGAGGAGGTGTACCGCTGCAACGGGGTGATGCTGGACGTGTGGAACCTGCCCATGGAGGACGCCGTCTGGGACATGATCTGCACGGGTGACACGATGACGCTGTTCCAGATTGAGAGTCCGGGCCAGATGAACCTGTCAACGGTGCTGAAACCACGGACTATGCAGGAGCTGGCTGACCAGGAGGCGCTGCACCGGCCCGGGCCGATCCAGTCGGGTTCCAAACAGCCGTACGTGGCGCGCAAACTGGGCCGGGAGCAGGCCGTATACGTGCATGAGGCGTTGCGGCCAATCCTGCAGAAGACCCATGGAGTGCTGGTTTACCAGGAGCAGGTGGTGCGGATTGCGCATTTCGTGGCGGGCATGGACTGGCCGGAAGCGGACCAGTTCCGCAAGAAAGTACAGAAGTACGACGACGAGGAAGCACGTGAGATGCGGAACTCGTTCGTGAACGGAGTGCTGCGCACACTGCCGGACGCGACAAAGGAGCAGGCGACCGCAATTTTCGAGCAGTGTGCGGCGTTCACAGGTTTCGGTTTTGCCGAGAGCCACAGCGTCAGTTTTGCGCACATCACCTACGCGACGGCCTGGCTGTTGCTGCACTATCCGGCGGAATGGTTCGCCGTGTTCTTCACTGTGCATCCGGGCATGTGGCCCCGGCAGACGCTGCGCATGGCCTGCAAGCGCAAGGGCGTGGAGCTGCTGGGGCTGGACATAAACCGTTCCCGGCCGGCGTTCCGGGTGGAGCGACTGCCTGACGGGCGCAAGGCCGTGCGGATGGCGTTCACGGCGCTGAAGGGCATGCCTGTGGAACTGGCACGACAGATTCGCTGGGAAGCGAACCGGCAGCCGTTCAGCAGTGTGGCTGATTTCCTCGGCCGGATCGAGATTGACGCCAGTCTGCTGGAGGCGCTGGTACGTGCCGGGGCATTCGACTCTGTCCAGGAGCGGAGACAGGCACTTTTTGATGCTTACGCCCTTGGTGCTGCAGCCGGCTCCGCGGAGCAGTCTCCCCTGTTCACGCCACAGGTGGAGCGGCCGGTGCTGCAGCCGCTGGACCGGCAGGAAAGCCTGTCCTGGGATATTGAGCTGACCGGCATGAGCAGCTCACGGCTGCATCCGCTTGACTACCTGCGGTCGCAGCTGCGGGATCTTGGTGCCGTGCCGTTGTCACTGGTGAAGCCGGGTCGGGTCCGGACGGCGGGCCTGGTTGTGGGGGTGCAGAAGCCACCGACCGCTGGCGGGGTGGCGTTCGTGATGCT
>CAZPLV010000320.1:0-1900 GCA_964587295.1 uncultured bacterium | reverse complement strand
TGGATCCAGCGGCGCATGCTTGTCGGGAGCGCCGGCTCGTGAACCTGCAGCGCCGCTACCTGCGTGACCGGCTCATGCTGGCACTGGTCATCCTGGCGAGCCTCGCCGTGCTTGCCCCGCTCCTGATAATCGTCTGGTATGTGCTCAGCCAGGGGCTGGCCGCCATCTCGGTTGACTTCTTCACCCAGGACCTGGGCTCACCCACCCGGGCTCAACTCGGGCAGCCCACCGGCCTGGCCCAGGCAGTGATGGGCACCCTGGTCATTGACCTGACCGCCCTGCTGGTGGCCCTGCCAATCGGTATCGGTGCCGGCATCATGCTGGCCGAATACCGGGAGCATCCGCTCAACGGACTGCTGCGCACGCTGAACGACACCATGAACGGCATGCCCGCCATCCTCAAGGGCATGCTCATTTTCGCGCTGGTGGTCAAGCCATCCGGAACATTCTCGGGCTTTGCCGGAGCCCTGGCACTGGCCGTTGTGATGCTGCCGATCATTGCCCGGGCAACTGAGGGCGCCCTCGGGCTGGTGCCCTGGTCGATCCGCGAAGCCGGCCTTGCCCTCGGCCTGCCACGCTGGCGCGTGATCATGGCCACCGTCCTGCCCGTAGCCCGGCCCGGTCTGGTGACCGGCGCGCTCATTGCTTTCGCCCGGGCAGCCGGCGAAGCAGCCCCACTGCTGCTCACTTCGCTGGGCAACAACTTCCTGCCGCGGAATCCGTGGAACCCACTGGAGTACCTCAGCAAGGCTGCCGACACGCTGCCGCAGAGGCTCTACAGCCTGGCGGTCAGCCCGTACAGAGACTGGCACGCGATGGGTTGGGCCGCGGGCATCGTGCTTATCGGACTTGTGATTGTGGTGTTCTTCATCGGACGCCTGCTGCTCAGGGGAAATGACAGATGACTGAAACTGCTGACAATGGACTTATCCGCTTTGAAACCAGGGGCATCGGCGTTGACTACGGCAACAACCGTGGCGTGCGTGACGTCAGCCTGCAGTTCAGGGACCGTCAGGTCACCGCGCTGATCGGCCCGTCCGGCTGCGGCAAGACCACCTTCCTGCGCGCACTGAACCGGATGCATGACCTCAACCGCAACGCAAAAGTGACTGGCTCCGCGCTGCTTGACGGCAAGGACATCTACGCCCCGGGTGTGGACCCGGTGACCATCCGCCGACGGATCGGCATGGTCTTCCAGAAACCGACCCCGTTCCCGACCATGAGCATCTTCGACAATGTTGTCGCCGGACTGAAACTGGTCGGCTTGCGTGACCGCAACCGCCTGCGCGAGGTGGCTGAACGGTCCCTCAAACAGGCTGCACTGTGGAACGAGGTGAGCGACAGGCTTTCCAGTCCCGCCTCACGCCTCTCGGGTGGTCAGCAGCAACGCCTGTCGATAGCCCGCGCCCTGGCGGTCGAGCCGGACGTTCTGCTGATGGATGAGCCGACCAGCTCACTTGACCCGCAGGCAACCAAGCGCATCGAAGAGCTGGTGACCCAGCTGAAGGATGACGTGACCATCATCATCGTCACCCACAACATGCAGCAGGCAGCCCGCATCAGCGACACCACGGCCTTCTTCCTGGACGGCGAGGTCATTGAAACCGCCCCGACAGACCTGATCTTCACCAATCCATCTGATCCGCGCACCGAGGAATACGTTACCGGCCGCTTCGGATGAACGGGGCTTGTTGGGGCCGCGGTTACGCTCTTCCAGACGCTTGGCCGCGGCCCCAACAAACCCCTTTACCAGGGACAGGAGGGTAGTCGGCGAGCAACAACTATGTGGAAATACGCTGGTTGCCACTACAAATCCCTCTACCTGGGCGCCGTAACCTCGGACATACCAGCCCCCTCTTTTCGGTTATACTCCCTTTCGCTCGCCTAGTCGGGGCGTGGC
>CAZPLV010000319.1:0-1907 GCA_964587295.1 uncultured bacterium | reverse complement strand
TCGACCGTCCGGGCTTCGGCCTGACCAGCCGCCCGGAAGCCGGCAGCTGGTCAGGAGACCTCAGCCCGTACTCTCCGGAGGCGCACGCCCGGCAGACGATTGAACTGCTGGATGAACTCGGCATCGAACAGGCCATCCTGATCGGTCACAACTCCGGCGCGGTGGTCGCCCTCGAGGTGGCCCTCCTCGCGCCCGACCGGGTCGCCGGCCTGGTCCTGGCCGCCCCGGCGGTCTACCGGGTGGGGGGCAGCCCACCGGCACTCAGGCCTCTGCTGAACACCCCGCATCTGAACAGGGTCGGACCGCTCCTGATGCGGCAGCTCACGGGTGATTCCGGTGGCGGCTTCATCGCGGCCAACTGGAACGACTCCTCTCTCATTGATGACCGTGCCCTCGAGGCATTCGGGCTGAACTTCCAGCCCCACGACTGGGACCGCGCGCTGTGGGAAGTGTCCAAAGCCAGTCATGAGGTGGAGTTCCTGGACCAGCTGTTCCTCATCAGCACCCCCGCACTGGTCATGGCCGGCGCCACGGATGCCGTGGTGCCGGTGGAGGACAGCCAGCAGCTTTCCAACGCACTGGGCAACGGAACGTTCGCCCTGCTGGATGACTGCGGCCATGTGCTGCACGAGGAATGCCCCGCGAGGTTCACGGAAACGGTGCTCGGCTGGCTGCTTGATGAGGAACTGCTGCGCCTTCCGTGAGAGCCGGTGCTAGTATGGGCCTGTGATCCTCGGAGTCATAAGCGACGTGCATGCCAACGTGCTTGCACTGGAAGCTGCCGTCACTGCCATGCGCCAGCGTGGCGTGGACGACATAATCTGCCTGGGTGACCTGGTTGGTTACGGCCCTTCCCCGAACGAAACGGTTGATCTGATCAGGTCCGAGGGTATCGTCAGCTGCCTCGGCGCAGCGGATGAGCGCATTGCCTTTGACTTCGCCCGTACGCGCAAGCCCCGGGTCGGGGTGGCAGACCAGATTCTCGAATGGACCCGCGAGGTGATCGAGCCGCGTCATGTCGAGTATCTGCGTACCTTGCCCGTGCAGCGGCGGCTGAACACTCCCGCTGGCCGGCTGCGTTTTTTCCACGGCAGTCCGGATACGCCCGGCGAGCGGATGAACCTGAATCAGGATCCGATTTCGCTGGCCCAGCTGCTCGAACGTCAGCGCTGCAGCATCATCGTGGCCGGTGCAACCCATGTGCCTTTTTACCGTCAGGTGAACAGTGGCTGGGTGCTCAATCCCGGTTCGGTCGGCCTGGCGCTCAACGGTGAGCCGGGGGCGGACTACGCGATCCTGCATATTGAGCCGGACTCTGTTGACGTCCAGATGGACAAGGTTGAATATGATTTCGCGGCAGTCGCCTTCGACATTGTCGCCTGGGGACTGCCGCGTATGGTTGCGGAGGCCGTGCAGCACGGCCGGATGCCTGATTCAGTCGAACCTGACTGAGTTCAGCTGACTTCCAGCGCCAGCGCGAGTGCCTCGCCGCCGCCGATGCAGATGCCGGCGATGCCCCGGCCGCCACCACGCCGGCGCAGCGCGTTCAGAAGTGTCACCACAATCCGTGCACCTGATGCGCCGATGGGGTGGCCCAGTGCCACTGCCCCACCATGAACATTCACACGCTCAGCCGGGAGCCTGAGTTCCTCCATGGCCGCCATTGTCACGACGCTGAATGCTTCGTTGATCTCGAACAGATCCACCGAATCGGCAGTCCAGTCCAGCTGCTTCAGAAGCCGCTTCATCGCCCCCACCGGAGCAGTGGTGAACCACTCAGGTTCATGGGCATGTGCAGCCCAGCCGTGAATCACTCCCAGTGTTTCCCAGCCGCGTTCAAGGGCCAGTGACTCGTCAGCCAGCAGCAGGCCGGCGGCGCCGTCGTTGATGGTTGAGGCGTTGGCGGC
>CAZPLV010000318.1:0-1908 GCA_964587295.1 uncultured bacterium | reverse complement strand
TCATCCAGGCCGACACCACCGTTGTGGATGACCAGGTCTGCCTCAGCGACGCGGATTACGTCGCGCGGTGAAGGATCAAAGCTGTGCGGCGATGCGCCCACCGGCAGCAGGCGCGTTGCTTCAATCAGCTCCCCACCGATCTGGCGCGTCAGATCAAAGTAGGGATGGATGGTGCTTACAACCTGCAGTTTCTGGGCAGAGGCAAACCCCAACATGACGGTCAGCAGCGTCATCAACGCCGTAATCAGCCTGTTCATCAGTATTCCTTCACGTGCGCCCAACCTGATCTTGAGAACCCATTCTCATTAGCGCACGGTCATCGTACCGGCCATGGGCTGAATGCGTCAATGCCGCAGCTGCAGTGCGGATTGCCGGTTCAGCCGAGCGGCACGAGGCGCCGGTACAGTGCCGCAGCCAGCACCCCCGCAGCGATTGCCGGCAGTGGCCGCCTGAACAGAAACATCATGATTGCCGTCGTCAGGAGGGCCAGACGCGCTCCGGTGTCGCCCTCAAGCGCAAGCGGGGCAACAAGCGCAATCAGAACGGAGCCGGCCATTGCGCTGATGAAGCGTTCCACCCTGCGGCTGATGGGCACAAAGGACATGATGAACATGCCACCCCAGCGGGTTACCAGGGTCACGAGCGCCATGACGAGCACGATCACAACCGTGCCGATGGCTGTTGTTGCAATGCTCATCAGTCCGGCTCTCCCCAGAACACGCCCAGCAGGCCCCCGGCGATCGCACCAACGACAACGTGGCTGTTGGCAGGCAGGTACCAGTAGGCAAGGAGCGCAAAGCCGCCGGCGACAGTCCAGATTGCAAACATCCGCAGGTTCTTCTGCCCGCCCAGCACCATTGCCAGCAGGAAGCAGCCCATCACCATGTCAAGGCCCAGTCTGACGGGATCCTGGATGGCGTTCCCGAAGGTCAGCCCAAGCCAGGTTCCGATCACCCAGAACAGCCACAGTGCGACACCGCCGCCGAGGAGGATTCCCATTCCCGATTGGCCGCGGGCAAATGCCTGCATCCCCATGGCCCAGTTCGCGTCGGATATGACCGTCATGACTCCGTACAGCTTCCAGGTCGGAAGGTGTTTGAGCCAGGGGTACAGCGTTGCGCCCATCAGCAGGTGACGGGCATTGATGGCGAATGTGGTGACAGCCAGTGGTATGAGCGGTATGTGCGCGGCCCACATGTCCAGTGCCGCGAACTGTGACGCACCGGCGAAAACCAGTCCGCTCATGAGCATTATGGTCGAGCCGGTCAGGCCCATCTGTGCGGCAGCCAGTCCGAAGGCAACACCGAATACAGTGACGAACATGGAAATCGGCAGCATCTGCCTGAAGCCGAGCCATACATCGCGACTGGTCAATTCAAACTCGGTTTTCCGGTCTCTGTTCAGGATCATGCCACCCTGAACAACATTACGACACGGTGATTCGTTTACGGACCCGAGCCGGGCTGGATACTGCCGGGCCTGTGCCTCGCGTTCAGCTTGTCAGTTCACGTTCGTAGAACGACGGGGGTTCTATCCCCAGAGCGCGCAGGTACACGTACATCTGGCCCCGATGATGCGTCTCGTTGTCCATGGCGTAAATGAGCTGGTTCAGCCCGCTGGACGTGTATAAACCGAAGGCCGTATGGTCATCACCTAACTGCGCGGCAGTTATCCGCGGCATCGTGCGTTCGATGACTGCCAGGTCTTCCTCCCAGGCGGCCAGCAGCGACGCCTTGTCAGTATGAGGATTCTCCGTCTGGAACTCAGCCCATTCGCCGGTTGCAACACCGACGGCCATGTTCCCGCCCAGCTGGAGGAGCTCATGCGCCAGTTCTGCAGCCGTGCGCATTCCTCCTATTGAGAATTCGAACAGTTCCTTCTCCGGAAAGGCATCAATGACTCGCATCG
>CAZPLV010000317.1:0-1933 GCA_964587295.1 uncultured bacterium | reverse complement strand
CGGCCATGCCATCAATACCAAGGCGACCAGCAGCCTGAGCTTGCGGGCCAGCCCCACGGCAACCCGATGCGCTAAACGCGGCCTGCGACAGACTGATTCGCGGAGTCCGGGATCGGCACACTCATTACGCACGGCAGTGAGCCCGCCCGCCGACCGTTGTACCCGGCGGCGGGACAGCATCAGCCTTGCCCGTCCGCAGGCACCGTGATAGCTTGATTCATGATTGACCGAAATTGCATAATGCAGCGGCCGCATGAATAACCGCGCACGGAGTTGACTGATGGATCCGGCTGAACTGGCGTTGCCGATACTGAACAGCTTGATGCTGGGCAGCCTGGTGACGCTGATGGCGGTTGGGCTGACGCTCACTTTCGCGGTTACGCGGGTTCTCAACATCGCGCATGCGGAGCTGGTGACGCTCGGGGGTTACACGTTCATCCTGGCGGTGAACCGCTGGGACTGGCATGTACTGCCGGCCGTCCTGCTGGCGATGCTGTCCAGCGGCGTCGCGGCGCTGCTGATGGATCAGCTGGTGTACCGGCCCATGGTCCGGCGCAACGCCAGCTTCCTGTACACCCTGGTCGCTTCGATCGGCGTGGGTATCGTCCTGCGGCACCTGATCTTCATGGGCGCTGACGCACTCAGCTGGCTGAACGTGAAAGCGAACGTCATGGTCTCCCCGGTGTTCCGCCTGGGCTACGCGTTCGTCACAGACCTGCTGCTGTGGGTGCTGCCCATCGCTGTAGTCAGCGCGATCCTGCTGTACGTGTTCCTGAACCTTACGCGCATCGGCACCGCCATGCGGGCTGTTGCAGATAACCTGGCACTGGCCGGAGCTTCGGGAGTGCGGGTCATCTGGACCAGGCGCGCAGCCTGGCTTGTCAGCGGTGCCCTTGCCGGCCTGGCGGGCGCGTTGTGGGCGATCTACTCACCGATAACGCCCGAGATGGGCTGGGTGACGCTGTTGCGGGTCGTGGCGGCCTCGGTGCTGGGCGGACTTACCAGCATCGGCGCGACGATCGCTGGCAGCTTCGTCGTCGGCTTCGGCGAGAACCTGGGCATTCATTTCGCTCGCGACTGGTTCCGCGCTCCGCTGGAGTACCGCTCGATCATCACGTTCGTGATCATCATCATCGTGCTGCTGGTCCGGCCGCAGGGTCTCGCCGGCTTCACTCTCCGGCTGCCTTGGCAGCGCAGACGCGGGAGTGGTGACAACTGATGGAGATCCTGGTTGCTTTCCTGACTTTCGGTGCGATCTACGCGATCCTGGCGCTTTCAATGAACCTGGAATACGGTTTCACAGGCATACCCAATTTCGGCAAGGTCGTCTTCTACTCAGCCGGCGCCTACACCACTGCGGTTGTGACCGGGAACCTGCTCAGCCGCTGGGCCGGCAGCACCGCCGACATCTGTGCAGCCAGGTCAGCGCCGCTGCGGGAAGCGTTCGCAGCGCAGGAACCGCTGGCAGCGATCGGTGTGTTCGTGATCGCACTGCTCGCCTCAGCCTTGGTAGGCGGATTACTCGGTGGGCTGCTGTCGCTGCCATCACTGCGCATCCGGGATGTGTACCTCGGCCTGTTGCTGCTGGTGGTTGCAGAGGTAGGCCGCATCTTCGTGCGCTCGACAAACGGCATAATCTGCGGCTCACAGGGATTGGGCGGCATACCCAACCCGTTCTCGTGGCTGAACGTTTCCTCGCAACGCTACCTGGCTTACGCAGTTCTGTGCGTCGTGATCGCGGCGCTCGTGTTCTGGTTGTGCCAGAAGCTGGTGAACACCCCGTGGGGCCGGGTCCTGAAGATGGTGCGCGATGACGAAGAAGCAGCAGAGGCACTCGGCAAGCATGCTGCGCGCGTGAAGATCCAGGTGATGATGCTCGGCTCCGCTCTTGCAGCTGTCGCCGGCAGCCTGTACGCTTTCTATTCGCAGTTCG
>CAZPLV010000316.1:0-1942 GCA_964587295.1 uncultured bacterium | reverse complement strand
ATGCGGATCTCTGCTACGAATGGCTCGGCCATGCTGCCTGCTCCTAAGCTGGACTCGGAAAAATTCCGTACAGCGAGATGATGAAACTGACACACAGATAGGGCTGCATGTTCGAATGCGGCTGGCTGCCACCGAATGGGGCAATCATGCCGGGGTTCATGGCCGCACCTGGAGTGCCCGCTCGGTAAAGGTCCAGGCTTGACGGCGTCGCCAGGACATTGCCCACCGGGCTGGCTGACAAGGCTGCAGTTGAATCCCCGCTGGCGGCCAGCACGTGGTTGTGTGAGGGTATCTGGCTCTGAGTGAGCGTGATCTCCTCAGCCCCGCCCGTTTCGGCGAGGATATAGCCGCCTCCCTGATGCAGCGGCAAGCGACCCCGCAGGTCCGGCACTGCGAAGGTTGATTCCCCATCGCCGCCATAAGTCGTGCCAATCAACTGGAACAGAGTCTCGTTCTCACTGATTGACAGCAACTGACCCTCACAGAAGGCCCAGCCATACGGAGCAAAGTTGCCCCCGAACATCCTGATTTCTCCTACATACGGCTGTGCCATTCAGGCTTGCCCCCTTAATTCTGTGACGGAAAGATGCCCTGCAGGGCAATGCAGAAACTGATGGTCAGAAACGGCTGCATGTTGTTATGCGACTGACTGCCGCCGACGTTCCCGACCATGGTCTCGTTTAAGCCCACCGGAGTGGCCGGCTGAGCGTAAATCTCTGAACCTGTCGCCAGGAGCGCCCCTTCAGGCACGGGGGCCACGGCCTGCGAACTGCTTGCATTGACCCAATGCGTATGTTCCGGCAACTGGGCCGTTGTAAGAGTGTGGGCAACTTCGCCGCCACGCTCCCCCAGCGTGTGACCCGCGCCCACATGTACTGGCACTCTGCCTCTGAAGTCAGGCAAGGCAAAGTTGACCCGCCCATCACCCCCATAAGTGGTGCCCAGCAACGAGAACAGGGCCTGGTTCTGGTTAATCGGCAGAAGCTGGCCGTTGCAGAGCGCCCAGCCACTGGGTGGGAACACGAAAGACATGAGTCTGATTTCAGATACGTAAGGATCTGCCATGATCAGTTGCCTCCAGTTACGCTTGGCGTTTGGCAGGGGACGCCACCGTTTGCTTGCAGATAATTGTCCACCAGCACGGTTGCTCCGTTATTGGCGCTGGCCAGGTACGCCCCAAGTTCGCTGGCGCTGCTGCCGGAGCCGTTATACCCCGGCACGCGCAGTGAGTTTCCGGCGAACTGCTCGATGTAGATGCCAGCGAGTGCACCCAGACCGTTCGCTGTCACGGTGTTGCCCTGGGCGTTCAGGCATGCTGACGTAGATTCTCCAGCGCTCCCGTTGCCAGCGGTGACCCGCAGGCCGGCCATCGGAAAGTCGCTGCCGGCAGTCAGTGTGCTGCCCAGGAGCGTCAGTTCGGTGCGGGCACCGCTTCCTTCCCTGGCGACTGCGTACACCGGCAGGTGCGACCCGGTGAATGAACTGTTCTCTATCTGGGAGATCACCCTGGCGCGGCCGGTGCTGACAGCCCAGTAGCCAACTGCGACGTTATCAGCGACCGTGTTGTGCAGCTGGCTGTCAAGCAGGTGCACCTCGATTGCAGAGTCGTCCACTGCGGCGAGATTGATGCCGCCGCCGCGCACATCCACGTCCAGTTGCTTCAGATTCAGGCGCGCGCTGCCGGTTTCAGCAGTGACCACATCAAGACCGAAGTCGCACTCCTGGAACGCCAGCGCCTGAAGGTGCAGGTTAAGGCTGATAGTCCCAAATGCTCTTACGCGGAAGCAGCGCTCTGAAACCGCAACTTCATCGATCGTGGACAGATTTCCGCCCAGTACTGCCAGGCTGCCGCCGACCTGTGACAACGCGACCGGTGCGGTTCCGCCACTGCTGCTGATTTCCAGGAACTCTGCCGCCAGGGTTCCGCCTGAAATTACCAGCG
>CAZPLV010000315.1:0-1948 GCA_964587295.1 uncultured bacterium | reverse complement strand
TCCGCGAGCTTGCCGATAAAGCCACGTTTGAGGAAGTCGTCTTTCTGCTCTGGCATGGTGACCTGCCGAACGCAAGCCAGCTGGCAACCTTCCGCAGCCAGCTGAGCGAGTTCATGGTGCTGCCCGATGAGGTGGCCGCCATCCTGCGTTCACTGGAGCCGGAGCTGCGCCCGATGCATGCGCTGCGTACGGCGGTGTCGCGCATGGGCGCCAATGATCTGAAGGCCGATGACCTCGACCGGGGCAACCTGGAGCGTATCGGTTTGCGGCTTACTGCCCAGATTCCTGCCCTGGTTGCCGCGATGGTGCGGATGCGGCAGGGCCTGGAGCCGGTTGCGCCTGACCCGGACCTGTCGCTGGCCGCCAATTTCCTGTACATGCTCACCGGCGAGGTGCCTTCGGCGGCTGCGGTGCGGGTGATGGACGTTGCCCTGGTGCTGCATGCGGAGCACGGCGCGAACGCCAGTACTTTCGTGGCCCGTGCGACTGCTTCGACGCTGACTGACAGTTACAGCGCGATCACTGCTGCCATCGGTTCACTCAAGGGCCCGCTGCATGGTGGCGCCAACACCGCTGTCATGGAGACCCTGGAGCGCCTGGGTGGTGTGGAGGACGTCGAGCAGTTCGTTCTGGACACGCTTGCCAAGCCTAAGGGTCGTGTCATGGGCTTCGGTCACCGCGTGTACCGGGTGCTTGATCCTCGCGCGAATGTTCTGCGCAAGGTGGCGGCTGAACTGGCGGAGGAGCGTTCCGCTGATGATGCGGATGCGAGCCGTTACTTTGAGATGAGTGTGGAGATGGAACGGGTGATGGACCGGGAGATGGACAAGATCGGCAAGCAGGTGAAGCCGAACGTGGACTTCTTCTCGGCCAGCGTGTACCGCATGCTGGGCTTCCCCACTGACATGTTCACTCCGGTGTTTGCGGCTGCCCGCACGCCCGGCTGGATGGCGCACCTGTTCGAGCAGTACGGCGACAATGTGCTGCTGCGTCCGCAGCTGGTGTACGAGGGTGACACGGACCGCAAGTTCGTGCCCGTCAACGAGCGCGCTTAACCCACGTCTGCAAACAGGCCCGGCTGCTTGTTTGAGCCGGGCACCCTGAACAGGTCTGTCCGCAGGTCGCGCGTTTCGGCGCGGCGGCCTGCCAGGCCGACCCTGTTTCTGCTGACCCGGAACAGCTCCCCTATCTGGCTGGCGTATTCACCTGAGCCGCGCATGCGGTTGCTGAATTCGGCCGTGTTGAGCTTGCCGGAGCGCATTTCCCTGACACGGCCCAGCACTTTGCCGCTGCGCTCAGGCAGGTGCTCGTCCAGCCAGCCGGCGAATACCTCCGCCACCGCGCCGGGCAGCCTGAGCACCGTGTAGCTTGCGCTGCTGGCGCCGGCTTCCGCGGCAGCCTCCAGAATCCGGGGAACCTCGTGATCGTTGACTGCCGGGATGAGTGGCGCCACGTTCACATGCACCCTGATGCCCGCCTGGCTGAGTTTGCGCACCGCTGCCAGGCGCCGCTGCGCAGTGGAGGTGCGCGGTTCAAGACGGCGCCTGAGCTGCTCGTCAAGCGTGGTGATGGACAGCGTCACCTGCACCAGATCCAGCCGCGCGAGCTCCTGCAGCAGGTCAATGTCGCGGGTAACCAGGTGGTTCTTGGTGATTATGCCGACAGGGTTGCGGTAATCAAGCAGCACCTGCAGGCAGGCGCGGGTGATCTGCAGATGACGTTCGACCGGCTGGTACGGGTCTGTGATGCCGGACAGCTGCAACAGCTGTGGCTTCCACGATTTCTTCTTCAGCTCGGCCTTCAGCAGTTCGGCAGCGTTTTTCTTGACGAAAATCATCCGCTCGAAGTCGAGTCCGGCGGACAGGCCCAGGTACTCGTGTGAAGTACGGGCGTAGCAATAGGAACAGCCGTGCTCGCAGCCGCGGTAAGGGTTTATTGACCAGTCAAA
>CAZPLV010000314.1:0-1949 GCA_964587295.1 uncultured bacterium | reverse complement strand
CTGGCCGGTCAGCTCAGAGAGCGCCAGCCCGGGCTGAGTGAAATTGTTGCCGGCGCCGATGATTCAGCTGAGGACCTGGCGGCGCAGGTTGCCGCGCTTGAGCCAGGGGAAGTCATCATTGCCACTGAAGGTGCCGGCGGAGACGGCCGCCAGGAAGAGCTGATCAACCGGCTGCAACTGGCCGGTATCGACCCGGTGGTACTCGTCCTCCGCAACCCTGTGGACGCCTCGGTTCTGCAGAGTGCCCGCCGGGTGGTCTGCACCTACGGCGCGCGCTGTCACCAGACGGAAGCTGCCGCAAGGCTGCTGTCCGGGGAGATTGCCGCCACCGGTCAGCTGCCCGTCACCCTGCCTCCCCCGGGCAAAGTGGCCGCATGAGGCGCATCCTGATCAGCCTGCTGATGCTGCTGACGGCTGCGCATGCGGCTGCGGCCTCGTTCTGCGTTGCGGTCTGGTACCCGTCGTCCGACCATCCCGGTGGCGTGACATCCGTTCGCGACAACCTAGACGTAATCGACATTGTCTACCCGTTCTGGTTCACCCCGACCGGTGAGGGACACATACTGTCGCAGGCAGGCAGCAACTGGCAGGAACAGGTCGGGTTGTGGTCTGAGCAGGGGGCCCTGGTGCTGCCCAGCGTGTTCAGCACCCTGAGTTCGTTCATGGAGGAGCCAGCTGTCAGCAGCCACCTGGCTGAAATCCTTGAACTGGCCAGCACGCACGACTTCGATGGCATCGACATTGACTACGAAATGTTCCCGCTGCACACGCTCGAACCGTTCGTGTCCTTCATCGACCGGCTGGCAGAGGGACTGCACGGGCAGGGCCGGCTGCTGTCGGTCACCGTTCATGCCAAGACGCACGACACCGAGGCTTTTGACAGTGCCGCGGCGCAGGACTGGCAGCGGCTCGCTTCAGCTGCGGACATATTCAATGTCATGACCTATGACTGGACCAACCGCAACGAACCGCCCGGTCCCGTGGCCCCGATAAGCTGGGTCAGCGAAGTGGTCGGTTACGGCCTCACCCGCGTGGAGGCCAGCAGACTGTTTGTCGGAGTACCCTTCTACGGCTACAGTTGGATGCGCGGACGTCCGCCCGCAACCGCAACAAACTGGGAGGCAGCCAACCGCATGATCACCAACTTCAATCTCGAGGCGCCCCGCGAGGCAGACAGCCAGGAGCTGATGCTGGATCTCGACGTGCGGGGCCTGCCCCGGCAGCAGATCAGCGTCAGTGACTCGCACACGTTGCGCTCGCGCCTGGAGGCGCTGCCGGGCGGTATCGGCGGCGTGGCCATCTGGGGTCTGGGCGGCGAGGACCCACTCAACTGGCAGGTACTCAGGGAGGCGCGCCCCGCGTCCTGCGAACTGACCCGGCCCTGAGGACAGACGAAGCATGATCGGCGGAAACCAGACCCAGCTGAAACGGCAGAACCTGCGTCAGGTGCTGCAGGCGTTCTATCGCCTGGAAACAACGACGCGGGTTGCGCTTGCGGTGGGTACCGGCCTGACGAAACCTACAATCAGCAGTCTGGTCAACGAACTGATCGAGGAAGGCCTGGTCAGCGAAGATGGCTACGGCACCTCAACCGACCAGGGCGGCAAGCGGCCGGCACTGCTGCACTTCATGCCGGCTGCCCGCCAGGTTATTGGCGTGGCTGTCGAGCGGGGCAATGTCGTGGGCGTGCTCTGTGACCTGTTCGGCAAGACCAGCGCCCGCCACGAGATGCGCCTTGATCCGCAGAACGTTGCAGCCTCGCTCAAGGCGGTTGCCGCTGCCCTCCGGCCCCAGCTGGATGCGCCCCTGCTGGGGATTGCCTTCGCCTTACCCGGCCGTGTGGACACGGCTGCCGGCAGAGTCATCAAGTCGGCTTCGCTGGATCTTGAGGACGCGGGCATTGCCGCTGAACTGGAACAGGGTCACGGCGTGCCGGTCTGGCTCGCCAA
>CAZPLV010000313.1:0-1982 GCA_964587295.1 uncultured bacterium | reverse complement strand
CAGGATTTCGTGGCAAGGGCACAGGTGAGCGAAGGCATGTCACTGGCATCCGGCGCCCGCATTGGCGTGGTGAGCCGCTATTCGTCCCGTGCTGTCTTCCCCGCCGATAATGCTGACGCGGGCCTGGCTGACCCGGCCTCGATCACCGGGCGCTATGTGGCATCGGTCACCGTGGGCCCGGGCAACGGCGAGATCACCGTGGAGTTCAACAATGCCGCGGCAGCTCCCGTTGCCGGGCAGCAGATGGTGCTCACGCCAACCGCCCATGAGGGCAGCATGGCGTGGCAGTGCAGCAGCCCGGGAATCGCCGCCCGCCATCTTCCGTCCAGCTGCCGATGAGCGAGCCGGGGGTGCCAAGGCGCGGCTGGCAGAAAGGCTTCTTGACCAACGCCCTGCCCATGCATGCCTGCAATGAATCACACCTGCCGCCACGCATCGAAAACCTCGGCCAGCACGTGTCATTGCCGTGAATCCGGGCCACCCGGGCCGTGGGCCCATCACTGCGGGCCTCACGCCAGCCATATTGGCTTGCTTCGCGCTGGCGCTCGTTGCCATTGCCGGCACCCTGGCCTATTGGCCGGGCCTTTCCGGCGGCTTCCTTTTCGATGATTTCGTCAATCTGAATGCACTGGGTCGCTACGGCGGTGTCCGCAGTTGGGAAACCCTGCTGTACTACCTGACATCCGGCATTGCCGACCCCACCGGTCGCCCGGTATCGCTGGCCAGCTTTCTCCTTGATGCCCGGGACTGGCCGGCGGAGCCATGGCCTTTCAAGCGCACCAACCTTGTCATCCACCTGGGCAACGGGGTTGTCCTGTACTCGGTGCTGATGGCACTGGGCCGGCGTCTGTCGAGCAACTCCAGGCATGTGCACCTGGCAGCATTGATGGCAACCGCCATGTGGTTGCTGCATCCGCTGTGGGTCTCAACCGTGCTCTACGTGATCCAGCGGCAGGCGATGTTGGCCGCCGGGTTCGTGCTGATCGGCATCCGGCTGTGGATCGCCAGCATGGATGCCTTTCAATCGGACCGACCGCGCCGGGCCTGGTGCCTGGCAATGCTGGCCGTGCCGGCCTGCGGTCTGCTGGCGGGATTGAGCAAAGCCAACGGGTTCCTGCTGCCACTACTTCTGTGCAGCCTGCATATCACCGTGTTGCGGGCGCAATCGATGCCTACCGCCGATTGCTGGCGCAGCGGCCGTGCGGCGCGCATTCTTCTGGTGACGGTTCCTGCCCTGCTGATCGTTCTGTACCTGCTCTGGATTGGCAGTGAAGCCTTCCTGGCGTCCAACAGTTCCCGCCACTGGACATTGGCCGAACGCCTGCTCAGCCAGCCCCGGGCACTTTGCGACTATCTGAGGCAGCTTCTGATACCCGGCTTATCGGCAACCGGCGTTTTTGCCGACGCATTCACTCCCTCCAGAGGCTGGCTGCAACCGTGGACCACCCTGCCCGCGCTCCTGCTCGTTGCGGGAACACTGGTACTGGCCGTCATGGTGCGCCGAAAGCTGCCTGTACTGGCCGCTGCTGTCTTGTTCTTTTTTGCCGGCCACGCCATGGAAAGCTCGGTGGTGATGCTCGAACTCTACTTCGAGCACCGCAACTACCTGCCGGCAATGCTGCTGTTCTGGCCCTTGGCCTGGTGGCTGACTTCGCCGGGACAGTACCTACGCTGGAAGCTGGTCGCCGGAATCGGCTACACACTGTTGATACTTGCCGCACTCATCGTGCAAGCGCGCCTGTGGAGTGATCCGCTCGCCTTGGCACAGGCCTGGGCATACCAGCATCCACAATCAGCCCGGGCGCAGACCCATGCCGCGCTGGTGGAACGCGGTGCTGGGCACACCACTGCAGCGGAAACGCGCTTGGTGCGGGCATTGGCGGCACAGCCGCTGGAGCCGCAGTTCGCGATCAACCTGCTTGATCTACGCTGCAGCAACGGCACGGCGAAGATCTCGGATGTTGCAGCAGCAGCGCAAGCAA
>CAZPLV010000312.1:0-1984 GCA_964587295.1 uncultured bacterium | reverse complement strand
AACCCTCATAGGAGTTCATGAGGGCGGTTTCCTCGCCGCAGATGTACGCCCCTGCGCCGCGGTGCAGGATAATGTCGAAGTCAAAGTCCGAGCCGAAGACGTTCCTGCCCAGGATGCCGGCCGCCCTTGCCTCAGCGATGGCGTCTCTCAGCCGCTCATAGGCCAGGTAGTACTCACCGCGGATGTAGAGCACGCCCTTGGTGGCGTGAATCGCGTAACCGGCAATCAACATGCCTTCTATCAGCTGGTGCGGGTCGTCCTCCATGAGGTAACGGTCCTTGCAGGAGCCCGGTTCGCTCTCGTCGGCGTTGCAGACGATGAAGTGCTGCCGGCCGCTTGGCTTGGGCATGAACGACCACTTGACGCCGGCGGGGAAACCTGCACCACCGCGGCCGCGCAGGCCCGAAGCCTTGACTTCGTTGACGACGTCATCCGGTGTCTGCTCGGTCACGGCTCTGCGGGCAGCTTCGTAACCGCCGTGTTCACGGTAGTAATCGAGCGTCCAGGCGTCCTGCACGCCGACATGCTTGTACAGCACAACCTCAAAACGCGGGTCGCGGCGTGAGGTTATGCGGTCGTTGACCGCTTCAGTGGCGTTCACTGTTCGGCTCCTTCCCCGGCATTGTCACCAGCGCGTGCGTAGGCCGGTTCCGGCATCCTTCCCGCCCTGAGCGCTTCAAGCAGTGTGCCGAGCCGCTCACGGTTCATCAGTTCGAAGTAGGTGTCGTTCACCTGCAGGACGGGACCTGTGGTGCAGGAACCGACGCATTCAACTTTCTGCAGGCTGAAGTGGTTGTGCCTGTCGGTCTCGCCGTCCACCAGACCGAGTTCATCAACCAGGGCGTCATACATGCTGTCAGAGCCGGCAAGTGAGCAGGACAGCGTCGAGCACACCTGCAGGTGGAACTTGCCGACCGGCTGGTCATGATAGGTGCTGTAGAAGCTCATCACGCCACGCACCTCGGTGGCGCGGACGCCGACGATCTCGGCTATCTCGGCCACGCGTGCATCTGAGATGTGGCGCTCTTCGCGCTGCACTTCCCAGAGCAGCGGCATGATGGCGCTGCGCCGGCCGTAGTCGGGATAGCGGCCCAGGATTTCAGCCAGGACTTCCTGACGGCTGGCAAAGAACGGCTCAACGGTTGAGAGTTCAATCATTTGTCCACGTCTCCCAGCACGGGATCCAGCGAGGCAATGTTGATCACCATGTCGGCGAACAGTCCGCCCACGCAAGCCGGTTCCAGTGCCTGCAGGTTGATGAGGCTCGGTACGCGCACCTTGACGCGGTATGGCATTGAACCGCCGTCACTGACAAGCCAGTAACCGAGTTCGCCGCGCGCGCTTTCCGTCGGCACGTAGCTTTCCGCCAGCGGGGGGTGGAAACCTTCGGTCACGAGCTTGAAGTGGAAGATCACGGCTTCCATTGAGGTTTCCAGCTCATGGCGCGGCGGAAGTGAGATGCGGCGGTCGGGATCCCGGTAAGGTCCCGGTTCGAGCATGTCCAGTGCCTGTTCGATGATCTTGAGGCTTTCGGCCATCTCGTAGTAACGGACGGCAAAGCGGCTCCAGGTGTCACCGTGGGGGTAACTGATCACGTCGAAGTCGTAATCCTCGTAACCACCGTAAGGACGGGCCTTGCGCCAGTCGAGTTCAACGCCGGATGCCCGCAGGTTCGGTCCGGTCAGTCCGGTATCGAGTGCCGTCGCCCGGTCAATCACCCCCACACCCTGTGTGCGGGTCTTGAAAATGGGGTTGCCCATGAAGAAGTCCTGGTACTCGTCAATCTTCGCCGGGAACAGTCTGATGAAGTTGCGCACGGCTTCCTCGAAGCCCTCAGGAGTGTCGTAGCTGAGGCCGCCGACACGGAAGTAGCCGTAGTTCATCCGCACGCCCGAGACCATCTCGAAGATGTCCATGATGGTCTCGCGCTCGCGGTAGGTGTAGAAGAACGGGGTGAGTGCTCCCATGTCCAGCAGGCCGGTGC
>CAZPLV010000311.1:0-1997 GCA_964587295.1 uncultured bacterium | reverse complement strand
GAGGACACCGCACTGCGCGGCATGTTCAACCTGATGCAGGCAACCGTCCGCACCAACTTCTTCCTGAACCTGCCCCGCATTTCCTTCAAGATTGACTCGCAGCAGGTCAGCGACATGCCCGAACCGCGTCCGCTCTATGAAATCGGCGTGTTCGCACCCGGCATGGAAGGCACCCACCTGCGCGGCGGCCTGGTCGCCCGCGGCGGCATCCGCTGGTCGGACCGGCATGACGACTTCCGCAGCGAAGTGCTCGACCTGATGAAGACCCAGATGACCAAGAACGCCGTCATCGTGCCGGTCGGCTCCAAGGGCGGCTTCGTGGTCAAGAAAGCTCCGGCGGGCCGAGATGAACTGCGCCAGTACGTGCAGGAGCAGTACCAGACCTACGTGCGCGGCCTGCTCGACCTGACCGACAACATCGTCGGCGGCGAAGTGCTCCACCCGGAAGGCATCGTCCGCTGGGACGGGCCGGACAGCTACCTGGTCGTGGCAGCCGACAAGGGCACCGCCACCTTCTCGGACCTGGCCAACCGCACCGCGGCCGAGTACGGCTTCTGGCTCGGTGACGCCTTCGCCTCCGGCGGATCGCACGGTTACGACCACAAGAAGCAGGGCATCACCGCCAACGGCGCCTGGCAGACAGTGGCCCGCCACTTCCGCGAACTGGGTCTGGATGTGCACGCGGATGAATTCACTGCCGCCGGCATCGGTGACATGGCCGGCGACGTGTTCGGCAACGGCATGATCCACACCGACAAGCTGCGCCTGCAGGCTGCTTTCAACCACCTGCACATTTTCCTGGATCCGAACCCGGATGCTGCCCGCGGCCACCGTGAGCGCCTGCGCCTGTTCACCACACCCGGCAGCAGCTGGCTGGACTACAACTTTGAGCTGATCAGCGAAGGCGGCGGCGTGTTCGAACGGGCGGCCAAATCGATTCCGCTCAGCCCGCAGGTGAAGTCCATGCTGGCGGTTGACGCTGACAGCCTCAGCGGCCAGGAACTGATCCGCGCAGTGCTGCGCATGCCGGTTGACCTGCTCTGGAACGGCGGCATCGGCACCTACGTCAAGGCCAGCAGCGAAAGCCACGGCGACGCGCGTGACGCCGCCAATGACACCGTGCGTGTTGACGGAAGTGAGCTGCGCGCCCGGGTCGTGGGCGAGGGCGGCAACCTCGGCTTCACCCAGCAGGGCCGCATCGAGTACGCCCGGGCCGGCGGCCGCATCAATACCGACGCGATCGACAACTCCGGTGGGGTGGACCTGTCGGACCACGAAGTGAACATAAAGATTCTGCTGCAGTCGGTTGTGGCCGCTGATGAACTCAGCTATGACGACCGCAATGTGCTTCTGGATGACATGACCGGCGAAGTTGTCGACCTGGTGCTGAAGAACAACTACAGCCAGTCACTCGCGCTCAGCCTGGCCGCGCCGCGCAGCATCGCCGACCTGCAGCTGTTCAGCTCCCTGCAGGAGTACCTGGCTGACCGCGGTGACCTGGATCCGCGCGTCGAGAACCTGCCCACCGCCCGTCAGCTGCAGGAGCTGCAGCGCAGCGGCCAGGGTTACAGCCGGCCGGAACTCGCCATCCTGCTCGCCTACGTCAAGATGGGCCTGTACCGCCGGCTGCTTGAAACGGACTTCCCCGAGGAACCGCACTTCCAGCACTACCTGCTGGATTACTTCCCGGACGTCCTGGTCGAGCGTTTCCGTGAGCACACGCTCAACCACTCACTGAGGCGGGAAATCACCGCCACCCAGTTCACCAACCGCGTGGTGGACCTGCTCGGCATCAGTTTCGTGCACCGCCTGCTGCGCGACACGGGCGCCACTCCGGTGGAAGTCATCCGCTCGGCACTCATCGCCCTGGAAATCCTGGCGGCCGACAGTTACGTCGATGCAGTCTTCGCGCTGGACAACAAGGTGCCGGCCGACCTGCAGTACGAACTGCTGGGCCAGCTGGTCGCTGCCGTTGACGGTCTGGTGCAGTGGATGAT
>CAZPLV010000310.1:1783-2001 GCA_964587295.1 uncultured bacterium | reverse complement strand
GGCATCCTCGTCCCTGTTACGTACTACGTTATTTTTATCGTACTGATTCAGATTCTGTCGCTCCGTACGTCCGGAGCAGACGGCGTCCAGAGCTGATCCCGCCGCACAGGTACGCCAATTTCAGTGGCAGGTCCTGAGCACGGTAAGGACCTGCCACTCACGCGTTAAAGCGGGGTGTTGCCGCGGGTGTTCCGCGCGATTTCACTTGTGTTCTGTGC
>CAZPLV010000310.1:0-1773 GCA_964587295.1 uncultured bacterium | reverse complement strand
CTACAGGAAGTGCTCGAGCAGCACTTCAACGAACTCGTCGGGCTTCTCGGTGTGAACGTCATGGCCGGACTCGATATTCACCAGCCGGACCTCAGGCAACAGGCTGACCGCCCTGGCAGCGTCGTCCCCGTCCATGGCTGCCAGCAGCAAACCGTCATCGTCGTACTGCCAGCTGGCATGAATCAGCACTGTCGGTGCCCGCACCCGCGCCAGGGCCTCGGCCTGGTCGAAACCGGCAAACCACGAGCCGTCATAAAAGGTGTCGCCGAAGTGCAGATCGTACGGCCCGTCCAGCAGCCCGAATGCCCGGTTCAGAGACGGCGGCAGGAAGAACACCCGCAGATCCCTGTCCGGATTGCGGTCCATGTAACGGTTGGCGTAGTCCCGGATGCTGTCCCAGCTGTCGCCGAACATGCCCCGCAGCGCCGTGTGCTCCAGATACCAGCGCGCGTAACTGGTTTCCTCATCCTGGTTCAGGAACGCATGGATGTTGCGGAATGAGTCCTGCCAGGCAAACGTGTTCTCCCGTCGGTCAGGCTCAGTGGAGAACAGGGGCGGGTCTTCCAGAACCAGACGCCTGACAAGTTCCGGAGCGTTGGCTCCGAGCCAGACACTGAGCAGCCCTCCGGAGGAGTGACCTGACAGCATGACGGGCTCAGCGATCACTTCTTCGATGAACAGGGCCAGATCAGCACCCATGGCTGCCGCCGTGTATTTCGCCGGGTCCTTGCTTGAGGCACCGTGGCCATGCTTGTCGACCGCGAACACGTGGAAATGCTCCGCCAGCTGCGGCAAGACCGGCGCGTATGACTGCCAGGTGGACTGCTGACCGTGAATCAGCAGCAGCGGCGGGCCGTTGTCTGGCCCTTCACCGTAGTTCAGGACTGTGCCACTGGGAAGCTCGTGCTGCTTTTCCATGAAGCCGGCCTCGAGGACGGCTTTGGCGTCACCCCGGTCGTAATTCATGTTGTTCCAGAACCAGACACCGACTGCAGCGAGCAGCAGCACCACGGTTATGCCGGCACCAAGCCAGGCGCCCCTCACTTGCCCTGCTCCCGGGCAGCTGCGTTCTTCACAGCCTGGGCGAAGGCACGGATTTCCTCATGGCGCACCACCTTCATTTCAGCTTACAGGTAGTGCAGGTTATACAAGCTGCCCAGGCCAACCAGCCGTTACGGCGCAGCGCCGACGTTGAACAGCCAGTGAATGCCGAACCGGTCGGTTACTTCACCATAGGTGTCGCCCCACACTTCCGCCTTCAGCGGCTGCACCGAGAGCGCCCCATTTGCCAGCCGCTCGAACCAGGCTGACAATGTCGCCGAATCATGTCCATGCAGCGTCAGATGCGTGTTACCGGCACCCTTGCTGGCGGTGTCAGCATGATCACTGGCCATCAGCTCAACAGGTCCACCCATGAGATTGGCGTGCATGACCAGATCATCCACATCTCCGGGCATTCCTGGCGCACCCTCGCCATACGTCAGGACATTGAGGTCTCCGCCGAAGACGTCCTGGTAAAAAGCCATGGCCTCACGGCAGTTGTCGCTGAAGTAAAGATACGGAGTCAGGAAAGTGCTCGACATGTGAGTCACGTCCAATCGCCTGCGCCCCAGAATGCTGAACGGGCAGCGGGGCCGCTCTGCTCGCCGTGATGTAAGTAATAGCACAGGCGAACGCGTCGACCTGCAGGGTTGCAACGGCTGGTTGACACCGGTACAAGCCTGCCTCTACCCTTACCCAACGACAGGAGCAGCCCATGAACCAACCGGTAAC
>CAZPLV010000309.1:0-2004 GCA_964587295.1 uncultured bacterium | reverse complement strand
CAGCCGTATATACGTACGGCCTGATCACCGTATGGCGGTAACTCTCGCGCAGCTGCGGGGCGGCGCTGTCACTGACTGTTCTGATTGCCCTGCGCAGCTGTCTGAGTTCCGCTTCCACATTCTTACGAGCCGGATCATGCGTGCGGGCGAAGCGCTCGAACTCCTCCAGGCTGGCTACGGTCTGCTCCTCCAGCTGCCGCAGTCGGATAAGGGCTGATTCCCGGGGGATGGTGCGACCGGTCTGGCCCGTGTAGCGACTGATGCGCACGTGACTCACATCGTCGACAGCCAGCGGAGGCAGGAGGTTGCGTCCCGGACGCTGCTGTCCGGTCAGCACAAGCGCCTCGGTCTGCAGCCCGTCAAGCTCTGCCAGCTCCGCCAGGTACGGGTCCAGGCTCCGGACTGCGTAGATGGCCGGATTGTAAACGTTGCGGCGGTAGTCTCCCGTAAGTTCGTGGCCTTTGCCGGCCAGCCAGGTTACCTCGGCGCTTTCCGTCAGCTCGTTGAGGAGGCCTGCCAGCACGCGATGAAAGTGGGCGTAGACGCGTTCAATCGTGCGTTCAGCGGATGGCTGGCTCATATGGGTTCATTGTATCATGCTTAATAAGCCGAAGACCCGGAAGCGAGAGCTCATGAAACCAGGCGGTTCCGGCAAGCCAACGGCCTGCGCGGCTACACTCCGCCACTTCGCCAGTGCTACAATTTTCCCGGCCTCCGTGGCCTCGGACGAGGTGCGCCGTACCCGAATAAAGCAAAGACGGCGTAAAGGAGGAAATCATGGCATGGTTTGTTCTCATCGCGTCCGGAATGTTCGAAGCAGTCTGGGCCACGGCACTTGGTATGTCCGATGGGCTGAAGAAGGCCGGACCGACAACGGTGTTTTTCGTCGCGCTCATCATCAGCATGGGAGGCCTGGCATGGGCGATGCGCTTCCTGCCCACCGGCACATCCTATGCGGTCTGGGTCGGCGTCGGTGCCAGCCTGGCAGTCATCTACTCATGGGCAACCGGTGCTGAGTCAGTCACTCCGATAAAGGTGGCGCTGGTGCTTGGACTGATCGGCTGCATCATCGGCCTGCGTCTCGTTTCCGAGAACTGAATCAGCGTCCCTGCCTGACCCAGTGCAGTGCGGTGGCCATCGCACGCAAGCGGGTCAGTTCATCGGGTGGAGCAGCCAGCAGCAGGTCAAGTCCAGCACGGGACACACTCTGCAACACTTCGGCAGCCGGCTGCTCCCCGGCGAACCGCTGAGCCTCACCCTCAGCCCGCCAGCGTTCCCAGCCTTCCGGCTGGAACAGGTGAAAGAACTCGTGCCGCAGCGACGTTTCCAGGCCACCGTGCTGATCAACAACCTGAATGCGCTGCAGGTCGACCCTGCAGGATGGCACGTCCGCACTTGCCAGCTGATGCCAGCTGGCACCAGTGGCAAGCAGATATGAGTCCAGATCGGGATGAATCACCAGCCGGGCTTGCGGGCAGCCAACGAAGCCCTGCCGGTCATGCAGTTCCGGCAGCAGCAGCGCCAGCGCAGATGCAATCCGGGGGAGTGCCCTGGCGTCTGCACTGCTGGCCACCTCAACACTGACACCGGAAACGGCAAACTCCTGCCACTCATGCTCCTGCGCCTGGGCCGGTGCGGCAAGGCACAGGAGCGCACCCAGCAGGAAACGCCGGATCACTCTCTGCTGCTGTCCCCGGAGGGCTCAGCCTGTTCAATCACCAGACGTGCCGCTGCCGAGTATGCTGCGATGTCACGTTCATACAGCAGGGAAACCGCAGAAGGCAGAGCAGCGAACTCACCCGGATGATCAGCACGCAGGATGTAGGTGAATGTAACCGGTTCACTCAGCCGGACGAACCAGTAATCAATGCTCCGCTGACCTATGAGGCGGGCGTCGTACCAATAATTCCAGCCGCGATAATCCTCGCCGTAACGGGAATCGATTCCCGCCAGGCGGAAACTCCGGTCTTCCTCGATCACGGTGAAACCTGCAGCCAGGGGTTC
>CAZPLV010000308.1:0-2005 GCA_964587295.1 uncultured bacterium | reverse complement strand
CAACACGGCAAAAACACAGTTAGGAAGAGTTCACAAAAGTAGCGTTTCAGTGTTAGACTGCCCGGGATGTTCGCCCCCCGTGTTCGTATCGCTCTGCTCGCATGTCTAATCACCAGCACAGTTGCTGCTCAGGAACAGCACACTGTCCAGCCACAGGAGACGCTTTACGGCATCTCCCGCCAGTACGGCACAACGGTGGAAGCCATCCAGGCCGCGAATGGCATGTCGGATACCAGTCTGCCCGTCGGCAAAGTCCTGAACTTGCCGGCAGAAGCCGTTGCTGCAGTCGTTGCCGCCGGTGACGAAGCAGCACGCTCCGCAGAACAGGCAGCCGCCGCAGCTCAAGCCGAAGCTGAGGCGGTTTCTTCTTTTCCTGACACCGAGATCTACACGGTCCAGGCGGGCGACAGTCTCTACGCAATCGCCACTGCCTACGGCTACACGCTGGAACAGTTCATGGGCCTCAACGGCCTGCGCTCCGACATCATCAACCCCGGTCAGCTTCTGAAAACCAGGGGTTCGGGTGGAGACCAGTTCGAGACGATCGTGCAGCCGGGCGACAACCTGCAGCGCATCGCGACCCGCCACGGCGTCAGTCCGGAACAGCTCGCGGCTGCCAACGGGATTTCCCTGCACACGGTGCTCAACCCCGGCCATTCGCTGACCGTTCCCTCTGCGGACTACGTCATTGCTGATGCGCCTGATTCCCTGCCTGACATGGGTGGCGCCGCCGGACCGACCATCACGGTCGCCCCCGGTGACAGCCTGTGGACCATTGCCCGTGCCCACGGCACCACTGTTGACCAGATCAAATCCACGAACGGCCTGAGCAGCGACAACCTGCGCGCCGGCCAGACGCTCCGTCTGGTGGCCGGTGTTGCCCCGAGCGGCACTGCCCCCGCAGCCACTGCCACAGCAGCCGGCACTGCCGACATGGTCTGGCCCGCCGCCGGCATCATCACCTCACGCTTCGGCTGGCGCTCACTGCGCATCGGCGGAACCAACATGCACTACGGCCTGGACCTTGACGGCAACACCGGTGACCCCATCTACGCGGCCACTGCCGGCGTGGTCACTTTCAGCGGCTGGCGCGGCGGCTACGGCAACCTCGTCATCGTGGAGGCAGGCGGCGTCGAATACTACTACGCACACGCATCCGAGCTGCTGGTCAGCGCCGGTGCCATCGTCGACGTGAACCAGGTCATTGCCCGCATCGGCACCACCGGTCATGTCACCGGAGCACACCTGCACTTCGAGGTGCGGGTTGACGGCACCCCGGTCGATCCGCTGCCCATCCTTGAGGCGCGTGCCGGCAGCCGCTGAATGCGGCTTCCCTGGCTGAATCCCTAACCCGGAGGGTCTGTTGCAACTCATCGTACTCGGTGACATTCATGCACAGGCTGTCAAGCTGTGGCGCATCCTGCGTGAAACAGGACTCGCTGACCGCGACCGCAAACCCACCGCCCGGGCACTTGAGGACAAGAACTACCGCCTGGTACTGCTCGGTGATCTGGTGCACGCCAAGAGCCGCGAGCGCTACTCGGACCTGACCGGCGTCAGGAACTTCGACGAATACGATCCGGAGCACCTGCGACTTGCGGAGCGCCGTCAGGAGGAATTCCTTTACGAAGTGAAGGCATTCCATGACGCGCTGCCTGCCGGCCGCATGATCATTCTCATGGGCAACCACGACTTCAATGCAGTCACCGACCAGGGCCCCCTGCGCACGGACGACGTGACCCACCTCGAGTGGAAGGAAGGCTCATCCCTGCCCGGGGACCTGTTTGACTGGATCAGTTCCTGGCCTTACGAGTACGTGGAGGCAGGCATCCACTGCGCGCACGTGGGTCCGCTGCCGGAGCACAACCGCTTCGACCAGGGCTTCTACCTGGAGAACCGGCGCCGCTGGCTGCAGGTTGACAGGGACTTCCTGGCAGACACGCCCCACCGGCTCGGGGTTTATGGCCACACTCCGGTTCGCGGCGGACTCAACCTGGCATCACAG
>CAZPLV010000307.1:0-2015 GCA_964587295.1 uncultured bacterium | reverse complement strand
CCGTGACCCGGCGGTCGAAACGGCCTGCCCGCAGCAGCGCAGGGTCCAGCACGTCCGGACGGGTGGTGGCCGCCAGCACGATCACGCTTTCCGTGGTGCTGAAGCCGTCCATTTCCGTAAGGATCTGGTTCAGGGCCTGTTCCTGCTCGGAATTGGAGCTGCCGTACTGGCCCCGGCCGCGGGCACGGCCGATAGCGTCGAGTTCGTCGATGAAGATGATGGCTGGCGCGGCCTCACGCGCCTGCTTGAACAGGTCCCGCACCCGGCTCGCACCCACGCCGACGATCATCTCGACGAACTCAGAGGCGTTCATGCTAAAGAACGGCACGCCGGACTCGCCGGCGACGGCCTTGGCCAGCAGTGTCTTGCCGGTGCCGGGTGAGCCGACCAGCAGCACGCCGCGCGGCACGAAGCCTCCCAGGCGGGTGTATTTCTCCGGGTTCTTCAGGAAATCAACGATCTCAGCGAGTTCGTTCTCGGCTTCGTCAATGCCGGCCACATCATCAAACGTGACCCGGTCTGTTGAGCTTTCATCGAAGCGCTTGGCCTTGCTCTGGCCCATCTGCATGGCGCCGCCCATGTTGCCGCGCATGCGTGAGAGCATGAACCAGAACAGGGCGATGATCAGGATGGTGGGCCCGAATGACAGCAACAGCGTCAGAAACGGGTTGCGGGCTGTTTCGAGGGATTCGGCGTTGATTTCCACGCCGTACTCCAGCAGCAATGCTTCCAGACCCGGGTCGACGAACGCCGGGATGGTGGTGCTGAAGCGGGTGACTTGCACAGGACCGGTGGTACCGAACAGGTCGGGCGCCGGGGTTTCCTCCTGCGGCAGCGGCACCGGCTCGCTGAAGACACCCTGCAGCTGGTCACTGCGGGTTGCCACCGAGCTGACGTTGCCGGCTTCCACCTGATCGCGGAACAGGGTGTAGGGCACCTCCACCTGCTGCGGCTGGCCGGGGAAGAACAGGTTGACGATCAGGAAGTTCAGCAGCAGCATCCCGATGACGATCATCCAGATGTTGGGCCCGCGGTTGAGTGTCATCAGTCAGCCTCCAGGTTTGCTGAGCCGGGTCAGTCCCCTCGGACGGCGGCTGCTGCCGGGTCGTAACTGGCGGACTGGTGCCGGAAGTACGTGTCGTACAGCTTAGCGTAGTTACCGCCCTGCTCCAGCAGACCGTCGTGGGTACCTTCCTCGATGATGCGGCCGTGATCCAGCACGATTATGCGGTCTGAAGCGCGGACGGTGGAAAGGCGGTGGGCAATCACGATGGCAGTGCGGCCCTGCAACACCACCTCCAGACCCTCCTGGATCTGCGCCTCGGTAAGCGGGTCGATGCTGGCGGTTGCCTCGTCCAGGATGACGATTGCGGGATTCTGCAGCAGGACGCGGGTCAGGGCAACCAGCTGGCGCTGGCCCATCGAGATGCCGCGGCCGCCTTCGCTGACCACGGTATCCAGCCCCTGCGGCAGCGCCACAACCCAGTCGCCGTCCGCCACGCTGGCTGCGGCCTGCAGCACGGCCTCGTCACTCACGTCACCGGCGGCGTAGCGGATGTTGTCGCGGATCGTGCCGCTGAACAGGAACGGGCTCTGCTGCACGATGCCCAGCTGACGCCGGTAGGCGCCCAGGTCGAAACTGCGGATGTCCTGCCCGTCAATCAGCAGCTCGCCGCCCTGGTACTCATAGAAGCGGGCGATGAGCTTGCCGAGGCTGGATTTGCCGGCGCCGGTGTGGCCGACCAGGGCTATTGTCTCGCCGGCGGGAATGTCCAGGCTGAAGTCATGCAGCACCGGCTCGTTTTCCTTGTAGTGGAAGTCCAGGTCGCGGAAGGTGATGGCGCCGCGCAGTGCTTCGGGCTTGACCTCAGCGGTCTGGCTGACCCGCGCTTCGGCGTCCATCAGTGCGAACACGCGTTCGCTGGCGGACAGTCCCTCCTGGAACTGACTCCAGAAGGAGGCGATGCTGGTGAGCGGGAACCAGAACAGCGCCAGGCCCTCGGCGAACAGGAACC
>CAZPLV010000306.1:0-2018 GCA_964587295.1 uncultured bacterium | reverse complement strand
GCAGCCGACCGGGGCCTCGGCCAGCTGGCGGACGCGGTCCTGGAGCGTGGCGGCTGCGTGATCATAATTGCGGATCACGGGAACGCCGAACAGATGCTTGAATCAGACGGCGTCAGCCCACATACGGCCCACACCACCAATCCGGTGCCTTGCGTCCTGGTCGGTGGTCCGGCCGGGGCCAGCCTGAGACCGGGCGGCAGGCTGGCTGATGTGGCGCCTACCGTTCTGCAGCTGCTGGCCGTTGAGCAGCCCGAGGTGATGACCGGCCGGTCCCTGCTTCTGGACTGATCCTCACAGCTCCAGGCCTGTCAGGTCCGAACTCTGTTCGCGCCGTCTGACGAGCCGGAGCTGCCCGTCCTGTACCACCACTTCCGCCGGCCTGAGACTTGAGGCATAGTTTGAAGCCATCGACATGCCGTAGGCACCGGCTTCGCCGACTGCTATCAGGTCACCCTTGCGGAATTCAGGCAGATTCACCTGCCTGGCCAGGCGGTCGGTGTTCTCGCAAAGCGGTCCATCGACGTCGACTCGCACGTCCCTGCGTCCGGCAGCAGTGCCGACCAGGTGCAGGGGGTGCTGCGCGTCGTACAGGGCGGGTCTGAGCAGGTCAGCCATACCGGCGTCCGCGATCACGTGCACATTCGCACCCGGTTTCACATGCAGTATCCGGCTGAGCAGGACTCCCCCGCCGGCAACCAGCCAGCGTCCCGGTTCTATAAGCAGCTGCAGCCGGTGGCGTCCGCTGAACTCCCGCACCAGCTGTGCGTACTCCGCCAGCGGGAAGTCGGGAACGCGGTAGCCGCCGCCGATGTCGAGCATGTCCCCTCCGAATTCACGGTAGAGCGGCTCGAGCACCGCCAGCACCCCGCGGAAGACATCGAGCTCTCCGATCTGTGAACCCGCATGCACGTGGAATCCCCTGAAAGGGCCGCCGGCACGCACAGCCTGGGCCAGCCGGGCAGCAGACTCCGGCAGCAGCCCGAATTTTGAATCAGCGGATCCGGTGGCAAGATGCTGATGGGTGTGGGGATCGAGCCCAGGATTGACGCGGATGAGGAAGGCCGGGGCAGCTGCCGGCAATGAGGCCAGCGTCGCCTGCCAGTCTTCCCACTGCGATGCGCTGTCCAGGCTTACCGCGGCCACGCCCGCCGACAGGGCCATCTGCCGGAAGCGGTCGCCCTGGGCAGGTCCGCCGACCAGGATCCGTTCCGGCGGGATGCCGGCCGCAAGGGCACGGGCGAGTTCTCCTTCGGTGATGACTTCTGCCCCACTGCCGGCAGCGGCGAACGCGCCGAGCACCGCGCCGGAAGGGTTTGCCTTCACCGCGTAACGTATGTGCGCCTCAGGCAGGTGCTGCCTGAGGGTGTCCAGGCGGCGGGTCATCCAGTCAAGATCGTAGACGTAAGTCGGGGTGGAATGCTCGGCGGCCACACGCTCGAGCAGCTGGTCAGTCAGTTGGGTATGAGGCATGCTGCCGGCAGCATAACCGGGGCAGCGGCAACGAAATGACAAACAGGCTGGCCCATGTTGCCACGGGGCCAGCCTGTTCCAGGAACCGCAGTGCGCGGATCTGTCAGTGTTGCGGGATCAGAAGTCCATTCCGCCCATGCCGCCCATGCCGCCCATGTCGCCGCCGGGCATTGCCGGTGCGTCCTTCTCGGGCTGGTCAGCAATGACGACTTCCGTGGTCAGCAGCAGGCCGCCGATTGAGGCTGCGTTCTGCAGGGCAGTGCGGGTGACCTTGGCCGGGTCGACGATGCCGGCGGCGAACATGTCATCAACGTACTTGTCGCTGGCTGCGTCATAGCCGTACTTGCCGTCGGAGCGCTCGCTGATGTTGTTCACCACGACGCTGCCTTCGGCACCGGCGTTGGCTGCGATCTGACGGGCAGGCTCCTCAAGGGCGCGCTGCAGGATGCGGGCGCCGGTCTTCTCGTCACCTTCCAGGGTCTCGGTCAGTTCGCGGACGCTGGCGATCGCGTGGATCAGGGTGACGCCACCGCCGGCGACGATGCCTT
>CAZPLV010000305.1:0-2042 GCA_964587295.1 uncultured bacterium | reverse complement strand
TCTTCCTCAGTTACATGTACAACCAGGCCTTCAACTTCCTCGACTTCGGCTACGCCAGCGCAATCGCCTGGGTACTGGCGGCCCTGATACTGGTCATCAGCCTGGTGCAGTTCCGCCTGATCAAGAGCACCTATGAGTACTGAAGCGTTCCGGAAACGCAGCCGGATTCCGCTATGGCGCCTGCTTGTGTACGTGCTGCTGGGACTCGGCGCCACCGTAATGCTGATTCCGTTCATCTACACCATGTCCACGGCACTGAAATCCAACGCTTTCGTGTTCACGCCTGATTTCTTTCCGCGCAATCCCACCCTTCAGAACTTTGAGACCGCCTGGAACTCCAACAACTTCCAGCGCTATTTCCTCAACAGCCTGAAGGTGGCGACAGTTTCGTCACTGCTCACCGTATTCGTGGCCACCACGCAGGCTTATGCCTTTGCCCGGATGAACTTTCCCGGCAAGACTTTCGTTTTCAACATGTATCTGCTGACAATGATGATTCCCGGCATGCTCTTCATAATCCCCCAGTTCCTGCAGGCACGGGAACTCGGACTGCTGAACACGCATCTGGGCCTCATCGTCTTTTACGTGGTCGGTTCCATCCCGTTCCAGACTTTCCTGTTGCGGGGTTTTTTTGAAAGCATACCGAGAGCCCTTGAGGAGGCAGCCTATGTTGATGGAGCCGGCCGGTTCACGGCATTCGTCAGGGTTGTCCTGCCACTGGCCGGACCAGCGGTTGGAACTTCAATGATCTTCGCGTTCCTTGGCAACTGGGATGAGTTCACCTGGGCGCTGACCATCATCAACGACACCTCACTGCGCACACTGCCGATTGCCCTGCGCCTGTTCCAGGGGCAGCACGCCTCGCAATGGGGACTGGTTTTTGCAGCCTCACTCATTGCCATCATTCCCGTCATCATCGTGTTTATCGTGTTCCAGCGCTCGTTCGTCAAGGGCGTGGCCGCTGGCGGAGTCAAAGGGTAAATAACATTGTCCACCACCATCAACTCACCTTTCCAGCTTGTCGAGCACAGTCTGCGTGTCATCCGCTCCGGCCAGGATTCGAGTGGCGCCTACCTGGCCGCACCGACCTTCCCTACCTACCGCTACTCCTGGTTCCGCGATGGCGCGTTCATTGCCGATGCAATGGATCTGCACGGGCAACATGACAGCAGCTCCGCATTCCATGCCTGGGTAATCAGAACGCTTGAAGCACGGCTCCAGCCTGACGGCAGCGTTGCCGGTGAGGCGGACGTGCTGCATACCCGCTACCTGCCTGACGGATCGACGGGTCAGGAAGACTGGCCGAACTTCCAGCTTGACGGGTTCGGCACCTGGCTGTGGGCATTCCACCGTCACCTGCAGACTGTTGAGCGCTCAGCTACCGATACTGAAGCCGAAACCGTACGGAGATTGGCTGTGCATCTCACCGACCGCTGGGCCAGACCCAACTTTGACTGCTGGGAAGAGCATCCCGACCGGGTTCACCCCAGCACGCTTGGCGCACTATTCGCCGGGCTGGGTGCAGCTTCTGAACTTCTGGCCGACAGGTACTTCCTGGGCGTTGCCGAAGCTATCCGCAGTTACGTGCTCGAGCACGGGATCGCTGACGGTCACTTCGTGAAGCATGTGGGCGAGCAGTCCGTGGACGCGAACCTGCTGTGGCTGAGCGTGCCCTACGGACTCGTTGAGCCGACGGACAGCCTGATGATTCAGACGGTTCGGAAGATCCGGGACACCATCCAGGACCCGGCCGGTGGCATTCACCGTTACGCGCAGGACACCTACTACGGCGGGGGCAGCTGGCTGCTGCTCACCTGCGACCTGGCTCAGGTTCAGCTGGCGCAGGGTAATCGCGAGGAAGCGGAACGTCTGCTGACCTGGGTACTAAGTCGCGCCAGGGACAATGGTGACCTGCCTGAACAGGTGGCCGACAATCCGAACGATGCTGGTTTCATCGCGCAATGGCGTGAACTGTGGGGCGAGAGCGCCGCCCCACTGCTGTGGTCACACGCGGCTTACCTGCGACTCGTTCAGGCCCTGCG
>CAZPLV010000304.1:0-2054 GCA_964587295.1 uncultured bacterium | reverse complement strand
GCTCTGCAGTAGCACGGTCGCGCGCCGTGATTTCGACGCGTGCGAGCTGGGCAAACGGTGGGTAGCCGAACGCTTCCCGGCGCATCACTGTGGTGTCGATGAACGCCTTTACAGCAGCCGTGACGTTGTCTGCGGAAAGCACGCCGAGCACCGGGTGCTCCGGCTGGAACGACTGCACCAGTACCAGTGGCCGCTCACGGGTGGTCAGTTCCGGCAGCTGCAGCATCAGCCGCAGTGTGTTCTCGCTGGCCCGGAAGTCACCCTGGTTCAGGTGCGCATCGAACAGCGAAACCCCGATGAGCGACACATTGGGCAGCGGCGGCAAGCGCAGTGCTGCAGTTGTCGCGATGAGCACGCCCGCTTCGCCGGAAAGCAATTCCGCAGGATCCAGTTTTGCGTCCCGGTCGAGGCGGTGAACCGGGAAACCCCTGACCAGGGTGCGTACCGCGCTGGCCAGCCACTGGGTTCCGGCCGAACGGCCCGGTTGCAGGTCAGCGTCGCCGCACTCAGGACAGGCGTCAGGAACTGAGGCCGTGTGGTTGCACTGGTGGCAGCGCAGGCTGTTTTCCTTCTGGTGGTAGCGCAGCGGCAGATCGCAGTTGGGACAGCCGGGCGTATGGCCGCACGCCGAGCAGCTCAGTGCTCCGGAGAAACCACGGCGTGAGGAGAGCAGAACCGCCTGCCGTCCCCGGTCCATGACCTGACGGAGCACCCGGCTGAGGTCGGCATCCAGCGGCCAGCCGCTGGCGCTGTTCATGTCCGTGACATGAATGCGCTGTTCGATGAGCGGCAGCTGGACCAGTTCCTGCCCGGTTGCCCTGAGTTCCGCGTTGTCCATCACTTCGGTCTCAATCAGCCTGCGGTCCTCAATGCCCGCAAGGATCCGGGCCGCATGGGGGATGAACAGCCTCGCGCCCGACAGCATTTTCCAGGAGCTGCTGGCGCTTTCCAGGACCACGATTGAGCCGGGGGCCGGCGCATTGAGGAGAAGCGCGGGCCAGGTGCCGGCAAGCAGCAGTCCGCGCTCCTGTGCAGCCCGTTCCCAGGCGTACCCGCGCTGAGCGTCATTCAGTTCGCCAGTGAGCATTACAACGTCAAGCTCGGCCCGGAAGGCGCTCACGGCCTCCTCAAGCCAGCCCACTTCGGGCGCAATCAGCACCGGGCTGAGCCCGCGGGCGGTCTCTTCCCTCAGCAATGGCAGCAGTTCAGCCAGGCGCTGCCGGCGCAGGCCCCCGGTCAGGTTGAATGAAGTGCCTGCGGGCAGTTCAAGGCTGGCTGCAGGCAGATCAGCGGCCACCTCCGGCAGGGGCAGAACCGGTGGCGGCGCAGCGACTTCCTCATAAGTGGCAAGTCCTTTGCCGATCAGGGTGCGGACACTGCTGGCAGATACACCGGCGTCACGGGCCAGCGAAGCTGCACTTTCAGCGGGCCCCTCAAGCAGTTTCTGCAGTGCCTGGCGCTGCCTGTCCGCGGATTTCGCCGCGGGCAACGCTGACGTGTCCGTGACTGTCGCCACCAGCTGGCTTTCAAGCCGGGGCAGGAGGCTTGCACGTTCGAAGACCAGGCCTTCGCGGCGCAGCTGCTCCAGCTGCGCCGGTTCGAACGCGGTCACCGGCCGCCAGCTGTCAGGTTCAGCATCGGGCGCCAGATCCGTCACCCGCTGCAGACTGACTTCGTGGAGCAGTGCCTGCTCCAGTCCGGTCAGGGCAAACGTCGCCAGAATGGAACCGGCCGGATTGGCGGTTCTGGTGGCCAGCTCGTCGAACAGCTCAGGCGCTCCGACTGTGAAGAACGGTCCGTCATCGAGCCAGTTGACGAGTTCACGCAGGTCCAGGCTCTGCGACAGACCCACCTCGCGGACGGCGGTACAGATGCCGATGCGGAGCGTCCCCTGCCACGGAACCACCACCCGGCCGCCCACGGGGCCCGCTTCAGCACCGAATGGCACCAGGAAGGTGAAGGCAGGAAGGGGCAGGGGCAGGAGAACGTCAGCAGCCAACGGCATGACCAACAGTGTAGTCGCTCAGACTGCCCGTCACGGGGGTACAATCGGT
>CAZPLV010000303.1:0-2093 GCA_964587295.1 uncultured bacterium | reverse complement strand
GCCGAATTCGGCCAGCTGGACGCAGTAATCGCCAATGCCGGTGTCGGCGGCTATGCCCCGGTTGACGAGATGAGCCTAGAAAACTGGAACAGCGTCATCGAGACGAACCTGACCGGTGCGTTCCATACGGTCAAAGCCTCGGTTGACGAGTTGAAGCGCAGCAAGGGTTACCTCATCACCATTGCCTCACTCGCCGGTGCCAATTTCTTTGAACGCGGCAGCGCCTACAACGCCAGTAAGTTCGGGCTGGTCGGCTTCACGCAGGCCGCCATGCTGGACCTGCGCAAATATGGCATCAAGACCACGACAATCATGCCGGGTTCAGTCGCCACCTTCTTCAACGACAACGAACCTGCAGAGAAGGACGCCTGGAAAATCCAGCCGGAGGACATCGGCGAGATGGTGCTCTACCTCCTGCAAGTGCCGGCCCGCACGCTCCCTTCGAAGATCGAGGTCCGACCGACCATACCGGGCGGCTAATTCGGAAGCAGCCAGCGCGTGTCCCTGCTGATGAACTGGCGCTGGAGCCGGTGATACGGCCTGCCGGCCTGGGTGCTGATCCGGCCGTCTGCGTCCACGATGTCGCTGAGCGGCATGGACATGCGGACCGTCACCAGCCACAGGTCACCAACCGCTTCGGTGGTGACGGAGGGTTCACCCAGCCATGTTTCAGCGTAGGTGGCGTCAGCGCGGACCGTCGGCAGTGATTCAAGCCGGGCAGGAATTGAGGACAGAGCCTGTCCGGCACTGGTCTGGTCCGGGTACAGCAGTATCACCAGGCCGTGCTCATGGGTGGAGTCGACAGTCGCGGCATAAGCGGCAAGCATGTAAGGCGCAAGAGGCAACGAGGCCAGTTCACGCATAAGATCCTTCGCCGCTTCGGCGTCCTGCATGTCAGGCGTGACCGCGCCCAGCAGGTCGGCATTGCTGAGCTGCAGGGGATTCACGATTGTCAGCGTCAGCAACTCTCCGGTGGAGGCAGCAGCGTCAACCAGCGCTTCAATCTCCGCAAAGGACCCGAGTGACTCGCGGTTGCCGCTCACGGCTTCCGTTACTGCGGCCATGCTGCTGTCACTCGGGGAGCTGATCAGATAGTTGGCCGAGGCCAGAACGGGCTGGCGCCGGCCCATGTCGCCGCCGAACGGGTTGGACGGGTCGCGGCCGGAGAGGTCGAACGCGTTCCCACGGTCGCAACCCGCGAGCGGACAGAGGGCCAGGCCATAATCCCCTTCGGCTGCGACCATGTATTCCCGGCTCAGGAACGCTGCTTCGATGGCCTGCAGCTCGAAGTCACCCAGAAGACCAAGTACCTGAGCGGGCGGCTGGCCGAACTCAACTGTCTCCGCAATCCGGAACAGGTCAATGCCGATGCTCTCCGGGTAGTTACCGGCCATCAGTGCGTACTGCACGACTGCAGCCGGCGCCCCGGGCGGCAGGGCAGCCAGCAGATTCGGCAGATTGTCCCCGACACCAGGTTCGCTCCAGGCTGACGGCATGTCCAGGCCCAGGCCGGCATAAGAAGCAGGCCAGTTGGTGTAGGTGACCAGACCACCGTTATCAAGCTGCAGAAATTCGGCTGGCACCAGCTTCAGTGCTTCCAGAGCGCCAACCGGCTCCGGTTGTGCCTGCAGCTGAGCGAACACGCCCAGCACCAGTGTGAACAACACAACGTTGCGCATGTGTTCATCCCCCCATGAAAGTCCTGCCATTGTGCCACAGCCTGATGAGACACGGGGCTGAACCCGGGCTGGCTGGCCAGAAGTATGGCGAACCCGGCACGTGCCGGGTTCGCCATACGGAATGAAATTACCGGGTTAACTGACGATCAGTTGCCGGTGTCGTCTTCAGGCTGCTCGTCCTGAGGCTGCTCCTCAGTCTGGTTGGGGTCGGTCTGCTGCTCGGTCTGCTCTTCAGTCTGCTGCTCTTCCTGTGGCTGGTCGCTGTCAGTCTGACCGTCCATGTTCGTTTGTTGCATCGGAGCATCGAGGAAGCCTTCGTACGGATCCGTGATGTTCATGTTGGTCATCAGGTCCTCCACCAGGCGCAGGTGCTCGGTGATGGCCGCGGCAGTCTCGGCTGAAAACGTTGCCAGA
>CAZPLV010000302.1:0-2095 GCA_964587295.1 uncultured bacterium | reverse complement strand
GCCAAGGCCGGCGGCCCGGACTACCTGCGCCTGTTCATGCTGGCGCACACGATCACGGAAAGGTTCTGAGCGACGGCCGGCACGCCAGCTGACCCGTCCCGGCGCACCTTGCTGAAATTCGGCGCCATGGCAGCCCTCGCTGCTCTCGCCGGTGGTGGCGCCTACCTGAATATTTTCAGGTATGGCATCACCCGTCATACGCTGGCGTTGCCCGGACTGCAGGAACCGCTGCGCGCGGCGCAGCTCAGCGACCTTCATTACGGACCATTCCTGAACGGCGACACGGTTGACCAGTGGGTCGAAACCACACTGGAGCTGCGTCCTGACGTGATCCTGCTGACGGGTGACTACATCGACGCGCGTTCCCGCCGCAGGAACGAACCGTTCCTGGAGGCATTGAGGCAGCTTGCTGCGCCACTCGGTGTTTACGCGGTGTGGGGCAACCATGATCACATCAGCCGTACCCGTCATCAGTTGCTGGCGGGTGCATTTGAACGGTTCGGATTCAATGTTCTGAACAACCGCAACGTGCGGCTGCGCGAAGACATGGTTGTGGCTGGAATTGATGATTTCCGCCTGGGCAATCCCGATCTTGCCGCCGCCCTGGCCCAGCGTGAACCGGATGTAGCCACGATTCTGCTGAGCCACAATCCGGACATCCTGCCGGAAGTTGAGCGGGGCAGCGTGGACCTGGTTCTGAGCGGTCATACGCATGGCGGACAGATCAACCTCCCGCTGGTCGGTCCGGTTGTTACCGGTTCACTTTATGGCCGCCGTTACGCCGAAGGCTGGGTGGACGCAGCCGTACCCGCCTACGTGAGCCGGGGTCTGGGCGTGAGTGGCTTGCCCATGCGTGCATTTTGCCCACCGGAAATTGCTGTGTTCGACCTTGTTCCAGGCTGATTCAGTCGAGCCGTTCGCGCTTGGGCGCCCGCAGGACCGTGATTGAGTAGCGTTCCTGCAGTGGCTGCCGGTCACGCTTCATGCCCAGTTGCCAGCCGACCGTGGGGGCTTCAATGAGCACCATGCCCGGGCTGCTCGCCTGGAATTTGCGGAGCGAGTCAGCTGCTGCCTGCAACCGGTCGGGGTCGCTTCGGCCCATTCCTGCAACAAGAAGCGTGCGGTCGGCAAGTCCCGCAATGCCCGGCGTGTCGGGATAAGGCAGGATGGGTGCAGTCTCAAGAATGATGATGCTGAAGCGCCTGCGCCACTGATCAAGCAGTTCGGGCAGGCTGCCACGCAGCAGATCCGCGGGCCATTCAGCCGGCCGGAACGAAGGCATCAGGCTGAACAGCCGCGTCCCATCCCGCCGTACGGCAATCAGCTCCAGGCGCCTGGCCGGCTGGATGAGGTACTGCTCGAGCGATGCAAACTCACCATCCTGAAGCCCGAAGGCCGTACCGGTTCCGGGATTGCGCAGGTTGGCGTCAACCAGCAGGGTGCGGTGGCCGGCCCGGCCGAAGCTTTCGGCAAGGGCAGTGCTCACTGAACGGCGTCCGCTGGCTGATTCAGCGGTGGTGACCATGATGACCATGGTCGTCTCATCAGTTGCAGCCCTGCCACTGAGCAGTCCCTGGCGCAGTATGTCGGCTGCGTCCCGCTCGGCGCGTTCGGGGTTGCGGTGCCCGGCTCCCGGGAAAACGCTCAGTACCGGCAGTCTGGTGACGGCCGTCGCCTCGCTGCTGCTCCTGAGCCGCTGATTCAGCAGCAATCTGACGAACAGCAGCAGGTAAACCAGCACGACCACCAGCACAAAAGCGATTACCGCAAAGGGAACCGCGCGGCTGGGGTCACGTGCCGCAGGCGGTTCAGCAAAGCGCAACACGTCAATAAGCGGGGTGACCACAATCGCCTCGAGCCGTGAGCGGGCCGTGGCGAGTTCATTCTGCTGCTGCGTGAGCAGAGAACTCGTCACTGTCGAGTCCTGCCCTGCGGCTGTCTGTTCCTGGAGCTGTTCACTCAGCCGGGTCACGGAACGTTCGAGGCTGCCGATTCCTGATGTCAGTCCCTGCCGGCCCCGTTCCCGGTCCCAGTCGACGGTGGCGCTGGCGAGGAAGTTGGCCAGATCGGCAGCACGTACGGGGTTCCGGTCAGC
>CAZPLV010000301.1:0-2103 GCA_964587295.1 uncultured bacterium | reverse complement strand
CTGAGCTCATAGACAGAAACAAACTCACTGACGGCCTGAGCCGTGACCACAGGCGCCGTGAATCCCGACAGTTCCTGGATGTCACCAGCATGAACCTGTGCATTTGCCAGACCAAGCTGGCCGCGCGCAATATTGAGGAAAGCTGCCCGCCGGCGCCGGCGTTCGGTCAGCCATACGTTCCGTTCCGGAAAATGGATCGCCAGCGGAATGCCAGGCAGGCCGGCTCCGGAGCCCATGTCAACGATTGTTTCGACCTGCGGAATCAGCTCGCTGATGATTGAGGCATAGGCAGCGGCGTCGGCGAGCAGCAGGTCCCAGTTCTGCAGTGCGCCAGCAGACACCAGGTCCAGCGTCGGATGGTACTCCCTGACCAGCGCACCGTAAGCAGCGAGCGAATGCTCAGATGATGTTCCCTCGCTCACCTGCCGGCAGCGCCCGCAGACAGATGCTGCCTCAGATGAACGAGCAGTGCACTGACGTCACTGTCACGGATTCCGCGCAACCGGCTGGCGGCGCCAAGGCTGTCCGGCAGGGCCCTCTGGAGCCGTTCGCGACCCTCGCCACTGAGGCTGGGCACCCGGGCATAGTCAACGCCTGAAAGGCTCAGATGTTCGTAATCGACGCGTTTGTCGAGCTCGCGCTGGCTGCGTTTGATGTAGGAGTCATAACGGACCAGGATTTCAAGTCTGCCTATCTGATCGCTGTCCAGGCTGGCTGGTTCGATGTTCGCCTCGTTCAGCGCGCGGGCATAGTCGTAGCCGGGGCGGCACATCACGGCCGTGAGCGGAGTGCCGTTCAGATACCTGACGCCCAGACGCTCCACCTCGGCCTGGATGGCAAGGTCGCTCCGGCGCACAAGTTCCGCTGTCTCAGCAGGAACCAGCCCCCAGGCTACTCCGGTCGGCACCAGTCTGGAGAGGGCATTGTCCTGCCGGTGCAGCAGCCGGTGTTCGTTGCGTGAGGTAAGCATGCGGTAAGGCTCTTCCAGCCCCCAGCGAACGAGTTCATCAAGCATCACACCTATATAGCCCTCGTCGCGCCGCAGGGTCACCGAATCCTGCCCCAGGGCATGACGGCCGGCATTCACGCCAGCGATGATGCCTTGGGCGGCAGCTTCCTCGTAGCCGCTGGTGCCGTTGATCTGCCCCGCGCTGAACAGGCCTGGCAGCCGTTTGGACATGAGCGAAGTGGTTAGCTGCCGGGAGTCAATCGTGTCGTACTCAACCGAATAGGCGTAACGCTGAATGCGGGCCTGCTCCATTCCGGGCAGCGTGCGGATCAGGTCATCCTGCAGCAGTGGCGGCAGCCCGGTCGAGAATCCCTGCAGATAAAGCTCACTGGTATCGGCACCGTCAGGCTCGACAAACAGCAGGTGCCGGTCCTTGTCCTCGAAACGGACGACCTTGTCCTCGATCGACGGGCAGTAGCGCGGGTAGGCGCCATCTGCATTGCCGCTGTAATTGGGAGAGGCATCCAGATTCTCCCGGATCAGTTCGTGAGTCGCCTCAGTGGTCTCGGTCAGCCAGGTGGGGCTGTTCAACGCCCGGGGGCCGGGCGTGCCGGTGAAAGAGCCAGCAGGATTATCAGCCGGCACGACCTGCATGGCGCTCAGATCAACAGAGTCCGCGCGGATTCTTGGTGGGGTGCCGGTACTGAAACGCCTGAGCTCATGCCCGGTTGCGACCAGACTGGCTGAGAGGTGCCTGGCTGGCGCCTCGCCCTGCCGGCCTGCCTCACGGCTGCGGTTGCCGAACCAGACCACTCCGGCGAGAAAGGTGCCCGTGCAGAGCACAACGGCAGGAGCGTGCAGTTCAGTTCCATCCGACAGCCTGACTCCGGCGGTGTGCCCACGGTCAGTCATGATTTCAACGACTTCGCCGGTCAGTATGTTGATACCGTCATGGCTCCGCAGCAGGTCCTGGGCTGCCCACGCGTAAGCGTCGCGGTCATTCTGCACCCGCAGTGAACGGACAGCCGGTCCGCGGCTGGCATTCAGCACCCGGGTGTTGATCGCGGTTGCATCCGCAAGCCGCGGCATCACGCCGCCAAGGGCCTGCAGTTCAAACACCATCTGTGACTTGCCGGGTCCACCCACTGCAGGGT
>CAZPLV010000300.1:0-2113 GCA_964587295.1 uncultured bacterium | reverse complement strand
ACTCGCTTCACACGCGAGGGGTCGCTGGTTCAATCCCAGCATCGCCCACCACAAGGAAAGCCTGTATGAGACAGTGATCCGGCCACCTCCACTGGCAGTCGGATCACTGTTGTTTTCGACTGTCGACTTCTTGGCGCGCTGCAGCCACCGGCCCCGCGCTCACCAACCGCGGCGTGCCAGCAGCTGGTCCTCTCCGAGTTCTCCCATGCCGGTGCCGACCATGACCTCACTCAGGTTCTTGGAGAGCTCGGCTAAGGTGGCCGGCTCGTTGTGGTGCTTGACGGCGCCGAAGATGGCCGCGGCGCGGCGCTTGTCACGTTCTCGTTCTTTGAAGGCGAGTACCGCGCGTTGGACAGCAGCGTGTCAAGGCCAGCGGATCCATAGTGCCGAGCCTGCTCTGGAAGGCAGTATCGACGGGGTGCTGAACCGGGTCGGTCCGGAGCGCTTTTACCTGGACCTGCGCGGGGCCGAGGGCACGCCGGCAGGCGGCTGGCTTGCCCAGGGACTGCCAACCGCGTCAGTGCAGGTCAGGGCGGGGCGGAATCATCACCAGATTGAGGAGATCGGTACGGCGAACATGTTGTCAGCGAACGGCAGCACGTGTTCCCCGTCGTACAGGAGCACGCCTGCCGTGAAGTTGGAGCCAAGTGCCGTCGCGAGTTTGCGCAGTCCTCTGAAGTCACCGTCGTTCACGGTCGAGGACGCTTTTACCTCGACCCCACCGATGCGACGCCCATCAAATTCTATGACGATGTCGACTTTGAACTGGTCCCTGTCTCTGAAGTGAAAAAAGCCTGTTTCCCCTGTATGGGCAAGGACCTGCTTTCGAAGTTCCTGGTATACGAAAGTCTCGAGCAGCTGACCCATTGTCCGCCGGTCTTCATACAAAGTGCTTGCATCCAGGCGCATCAAGGCTGCTCCAAGACCAGTGTCACCGATGTGCAGTTTGGGCGCCTTGACAAGCCTGCTGAGTCGATTCGAATGCCACGCTGGTTGTTCGTCTGACAGGAACAGGCGCCTCAGCAGGATCATGTAGTCGTTAATCGTCTGCCTGCTGACCTGGAACGGACCGGATAATTCAGAAACGTTGAGCAGGCGTCTGAGTCTCGGCAGATTGCAAGGCAAACCGTCGGCTGATTGCAAGGCTGGCGGGCGGCTGATTGCAGGGCTGTACTGTGGCTGAGGGTATCAGTGGCGGAACATCTGCATTACAGGCGGTTCGGCATCGGCCTGTTCATCCTGTGGCAGAACCCGGGCGTCGCCGCTGCTCAGCCGTCCAGCAACCGTCCCTCAAGGAGCGAGGCCGTTACCGGCAGCGAGGCGAGCCGCGCCAGCGCCTCAGAAGGAACACGTTCAGCCATCCAGGCGGCGTAACGCTGGTCGAAAGGCGGCAGATCGCGCTGCGGGATCACGGCACGGCGTGTCGCAAGGCGGCAACCAGGACGGTCACAATCACGACCAGCCAGGCCGGCCACTTCCAGAACGACAGCAGCAGGAACCCACCTAAGGCGGTGGCCAGGTCTGTAGCGTCAAAGATGGCGCTCGTCCAGACCGGCTGGTACAGGGCAGCCAGCAGGATGCCGACGACCACGGCGTTAACACCGCGCAACGCCGCCTGAACCGGTGGGAAAATCCGCAGCCTGTCCCAGAACGGCAGCACCCCCAGGAGCAGCAGGAACGAAGGTGCGAACACCGCCAGCAGGGCCACGAAAGCCGTGAGCAGACCCGCAGGCCACGGCTGCATGGCTGCGCCCAGGTAGGCCGCGAACGTGAACAGGGGGCCCGGCACGGCCTGTGCTGCTCCGTAGCCTGCCACGAACGTCTCGTCAGTCACCCAGCCCGCCGGTACTACCTCTGCCTGCAGCAATGGCAGCACCACGTGGCCACCCCCGAACACGAGCGAGCCCGCCCGGTAGAACGAGTCCGCTATCGCGACAAGCTGGTTGCCTGTCGCCTCACGTGCCACCGGCAGGAGCACCAGCAGCGCCGCGAAGATCACGAGCAGCGCCGCGCCCCAGCGGCGTTTCAGTCCGGAGTCGGCTACCTGTAAGGGGACAGTCTTCACGCCACCCAGGAGTCGCCAGCCGATCAGCGCACCGAGCACGATCAGGAA
>CAZPLV010000299.1:0-2120 GCA_964587295.1 uncultured bacterium | reverse complement strand
AGGTGGACATGGCGAAGATGAAGTACGAGTTCCTGCAGCACTGGCACGATGAGCATGGCGTGTCCCTGCCAACCCTGGCGCTTGGTAATGCGGCCAGGGTCGCTCCGCTGGGCCAGAAGCTGGCGCCGCTGGCCAACGCCATGCTGCCGCTCGCCCCGGTGCGCTGGGTTGTCGAGCGGACTGCCGGCATCGACCGGCGCCGTAAGCTGCCCGCCTACGCGCGCCAGGATTTCGGTGCCTGGTTCCGCAAGCGGACCTCTCCCGACGCAGCCTCCGACCGGCGCGTTGCCCTGTTCGCAGACACCTGGACCATGTACAACGAACCGAACGTCGGCAAGTCCGCCGTGCGCGTGCTGGAAGCCCTCGACTACGAGGTCGAGCTGGTGCCCTACGGCTGCTGCGGCCGCCCCAAGCTGAGCAAGGGCCTGCTGCGCGAGGCCAAGTCCATGGCCGAGAGCAACGTGGAACGCCTGCTGCCCTACGTTGAGCAGAGCATCCCGGTCATTGGCCTGGAACCGTCGTGCGTCACTGCCTTCCGCGATGATTACCGCGACCTGGTGCCAGGGGCGGAAACCGACCTGGTCGCCGGCAACACCTTCATGATCGACCAGTTCCTGGCCCGCGAGTGGACCCAGGGCCGGGTTGACCCCAAGCGTGCATTCAACAAGGGTACTGACGAGGTCATGCTGCACGGACACTGCCAGCAGAAGGCCGTACTGGGCACCGGCAGCACCAACTCGGTACTGGAATGGACCAGCAGCAACGTCCGTGAAGTCGACGCCGGCTGCTGCGGCATGGCCGGCAGTTTCGGTTACGACCATTACGACGTGTCAATGCAGATCGGCGAGAGCCGGCTCTTCCCCGCCGTGCGTGAGCACGCGGGCCGCACCGTCTCCTGCGGGTTCAGCTGCCGGCATCAGATCAAAGACGGCACCGGCAAGCAGGCCGTTCACGTGGCAGAGGTGCTGGAGGCCGCGCTGAAACCTGAGTGACCGGAGGTCACAAAATGCGGCGTTATTCAAGTGCCAAACAGAGACCGATTTGGGCAGTTGCCAAGCCACAGGCGGCATTTGACTCTTGCCGGCACCTGTCGGGCAGCTGATAATTTCTGACAGGACGGATGTAGTCATATGCAATGCGGCACCAACCTCCGCAATGGCATCCACCTCAAGGCGTCGCAAGCCCGTTAGTGCTGGTATGCCTCGGCTACTGCTGCTGACGGACTCACCTGCCATTCAATCCGGCAACAGCCTGAGTGAGATTGTGGCGACAACCAACTTTCATTATAGCCTAAAGGCTATATTAGGAATCAGAGGCTGCTGTGCCCTGCACCGTGAATGTCACGAGCGTTTTCGGCGACTGGTTCAGGGAGTGCGAGGAAGATCTGCAAGACTCGATTACGGCCTGTATTGTATTGCTTGCATCAGAAGGTCCCCAATTGGGTCGCCCGCACGCAGATACACTTAACGGGAGCAGCATCCCAAATCTCAAGGAGCTGAGAGTGCCCTACCGCGGCGTACCGTATCGGATTCCCTTCGCTTTCGACCCCAACCGCGAGGCGCTGCTGTTGCTGGGAGGCAACAAGGCAAGTGATAAACGCTGGTACGTGAGAGCAATCAAGCAAGCCGAGCAGCTTTACGGAGAGCATCTCAAGAATCTGGAGTAGCGAAATGACGCGACGGTTCAGCGAACTGATCAAAGATTTTTCACCTGATCGCCATGAGCGTATCGCCACAGAGGCGGACGCACTCATTCGAGAGTACCGGCTGCTGAAGGCGCTTCGTCAGGAGCAGGAACTTTCTCAGACGGAACTGGCTGCACTCATGGGCATTCGCCAGGCGAGCGTCAGCAAACTGGAAAACCAAACGGACATGCAGCTGAGCACACTGAGGAAGTACGTGGCCGCACTCGGCGGCGAACTCGAGATTAATGTGCGCTTCAAAGACCGGACCGTGAATATCAGTGCATTACAGGAAACGTCCGGCTGATATGGCGAAGTAAAACGGCAGGAAGCATGCGTAGGCAGCTGCGTGCCCTGCGGCTCCCCCTACATCTCCTCCGGCGCGCCGATTCCCAGCAGTCCCAGGCTCCAGGCCAGCGTCCGCCTGACACTGTCGACC
>CAZPLV010000298.1:0-2123 GCA_964587295.1 uncultured bacterium | reverse complement strand
GCTGCTCGTCGGCTATGGCGACGCACGCATTGTCGGCTGGCACATTGGCTTTTGGTTCGCCCTGGGACTCATCCTGCTGTTCCTCGTCTACTTCCCGCGCAGCAAGCACCTGCACCTGTTCACCGCGCCGGTCAACTTCGCGCTCGAACGGCGTACCGAGACCGGCAAACCCGCACCGCTGGGCGTGCTGGAGCCAATCAACCTCGAGGATGAAACCCTGGAGCAGTACGGAGCGGCAAAACTTGAGGATCTGCGCTGGCCGCAGCTGCTTGACGCCTACGCCTGCATCCAGTGCAACCGCTGCACCGAAGTGTGCCCCGCCAACGTGACCGGTAAAGTGCTGAGTCCGGCGGCAATGGAAATGAACAAGCGCTATGAACTGAATACCATTCATGCCGAGTTTTCCTCCGGAGTCGCGAGCCCCCTGGAGCTGACGGAATTCGCCATCAGCACCGAGGCGATCTGGGCCTGCACAGGCTGCGGCGCCTGCATGGAAGTTTGTCCCGTCGGCAACCTGCCGATGATCGACATCATGGACATCCGGCGCGACCAGGTGATGATGAAAGGCGAGTTCCCGGCAGAATTGCAGACCGCCTTCCGCGGCATGGAACGCGCCAGCAACCCCTGGGGTCTGGGCCAGGATAAGCGCATGGAATGGGCTGAAGGACTCGAAGTGCCGCTGGTTGAGGAGAACCCCGATTTCGAAGTCCTTTTCTTCGTCGGCTGTGCCGGCTCATATGACCCGTCCGCCCAGAAGACGACCCGCGCAATGATCCGCATCCTGGAGCAGGCGAAGCTCAACTACGCCGTACTCGGCAAGAACGAGCGCTGCACGGGTGACCCCGCTCGCCGCGCCGGCAACGAGTACCTGTACTGGCAGCTGGCAACCGAAAGTGTTGAGGTGCTGAACGGGGTCATGCAGCCGGTGCCGCTCAGCGGTGAGGAACTGGACGGCAAGCTCGATCCGGCCAAGCCCAAGCGGGTGCTGACCACCTGCCCGCACTGCTTCAACGCCTTTGCTAATGATTTCCCGCAGCTCGGTGGCGATTTCACTGTCATGCACCACACGCAGCTGATCCAGGAACTGATGGACGACGGCCGCATCCCGCCGATGGATCTGGACCGCACGGTCACTTTCCATGACCCGTGCTACCTGGGCCGGCACAACGGCGAGTTCGATGCCCCGCGTGACGTCCTGTCCAGCGGAGGCAATGAGCTGCTGGAGATGGAACGAAGCCGCGAGAAGTCATTCTGCTGTGGCGCCGGTGGGGCCCAGTTCTGGAAGGAAGAGGAAGAGGGAACGCAGCGCGTTTCGGACAACCGCTACCAGGAGGCCGCGGCAACCGGAGCGGAAGTGATTGCGACCGGTTGCCCGTTTTGCAAGGTGATGCTTGATTCCGCAGATTCAGCGGACGGGGAGGGTCCCGAGGTCATGGACGTGGCTCAGCTGGTGGCCGATTCACTCGACCGTATCCAGGGCTGGATTGACAGTCAGCCGGCCGCAGCAAAGCAGGATTCGCAGCCTGGCGCCTGAGCGCTTACCAGTTGCTGTCGGCAAGGATGGTCTGCAGGTCGCCGGTCAGCGCCGGCAGCCGGTCGGTCGTATAGAGCATGCGGAAGCGGCCCTGCCGGTCCAGCAGCATCACCGCGTCGGTGTGGACCACTTCGGTGCCGATATCGTTGAAGCCGACGTAAAAGGCAGAGGCGGCTTCGGCCACCTGCTGGTTAGTGCCGCTCAGGCCGATGAAGTCCTCGTGAAACACCCGGGCGAATTCGTCTGTCACATCAGCGGTGTCGAAGCCGGGGTCAACTGTGATCATCACGACTGACAGGCCGTCGGGCTCACCCAGGTCGCGGTAGGTGTCAGCCAGGCGGGACATGGTCAGGGGGCATACGTCCGGGCAGCGCGTGTAGCCGAAAAATATGGCGGTTACGTCGTTGCCGAAATCAGCCAGGCTCACAGCACGGTTGCCGGCAGCCACAAGCTCGAGTCCGGACACGTCAATCGGGTTGCTCAGGCTGGTGCCGACCGGTTCAGGCTTGGGCGCGAGCAGGCGGCCACCTGAGTAGGCTGCCACTCCGGCGGCCACGATACCGATCACTATCAGGGCGGTTCGCAAGGC
>CAZPLV010000297.1:0-2155 GCA_964587295.1 uncultured bacterium | reverse complement strand
ACCCTGCGCAGGGTCAACGGTGCGATCCCCTGGTACCGGCGCCTGTTGCTCACCTCGGGACTGCTGACCAGCCTCTTCTCTAACGAGAAGATTGAACCCGATGAGATCGAGAAGCTGAAGGAGGGCGACATTCTCGACGCCACCTTCAACGAGTTCGCACAGAGCAGCAAGGACATGTACGTGCCCCTGATCAGCGAGCGCGATGAGTACATGGCGCTGCGATTGCATGAACAGTCAGGCAGGGCGGGCCGGGGCAACGGAAACGTACTGGTTGTCATCGGCGCAGGACACATGCGGGGACTTGCCGATCAGCTCACTGCACTGGATTCGCAGACCGTTGCGATCAGTGAGCGCCGTGCAGAACTCGAGACCGTTCCCAAACCGGGTGTCTGGCCCAAGGTGATTCCGTGGCTGATTGTCGCGCTGATCGTGACCGGTTTCGTCATCGGCTTCGCACGCGGCCCTGAACTGGGCTGGCAGGTGGTAGGCGACTGGTTCCTTATCAACGGGCTGGTGGCCGGTCTCGGCGCTGCCCTGGCGCTCGGCCACCCGCTCACCGTACTCACGAGTGTGCTGGCAGCGCCCTTCACTTCGCTCAACCCGCTCATCGGCGTCGGCTTCGTCGCCGCTGCTGTGCAGCTGTGGCTGCGCAAGCCGCTGGTCGATGACTTCCAGAAGCTGCGCAAGGACGTGACGAGCGTAAAGGGCTGGTACCGCAACCGGGTGGCCCGCACCCTGCTGGTGTTCGTACTCTGCACACTGGGCTCAGCCACAGCCACCTGGATAGCAGGCGCCAGGATTGTGGTGCGGCTGACCGGTGAGGGCTGAGCAGCACTCAATCCAGCGGGGCGCCTTCAACGACCCACTGGGCGTAGGTGTCAACGAAAACAAAGCTTGAGCCCTGCAGATCAGGATGGGCGACGTAGCCGAGGAAGTCACGCAGGTCCGCTTCCGTCGTGGCGGCAAAGGCGGCCCCGCCGCTCATGCCCGCGAAGCGGCCGATCCCGATCTCGGGCAGCACTTCATCGGCAGCTGAAGCGGCCAGACTGAGCTCCTGCTGCAGTACGGCAACCGTGCGCTGCCACTGGCCCAGGTCCGAACGGTCAAACAGCGGCCTGCCGGTTTCGATCGACTGCAGGCTGATACCGAAGCCGAACAGTTTCCTGAGCGGATCGTTGCCTTCCACCACCGTAAGCGGCAGCTCCGCGCTGACCTGGCGCTCCTCGCTGGCAGTTACGGTGACCGTCAGCGTATAGTCGCCAGCAGCCATTGCGTCGGGTATGACAATGGTGAAACCGTCAATGACAAAACCAACCGTGTCCGTCGGGAGGGTGATATCGGAACTGCGCTCGGCAGCTTCCTCCCCTGTTACCGAATCAACGGTGATTGACACGTTCAGGGCGGTGGGCAGCACCTCGCCCGGCGTGTAGACCTCAAAGCTGGGCCTGAGCGGATCACCGGGCTGCACCGAACCTGCGTCAACCGGCAGGGTGCCGAGAAACAGGCTGATTCCGGACGGCAGCTGCAGTTCCGGCGCGGGTCCGCGCAGCAGTTCGGCACGGGCCTCCGCACGAGCGGAAAGTGGACCGGCTGGCACACGGCTCACGTACTGCGCGTAATACCGTGCCGCCTCTGCACGCTGACCGGCAGCCTCAAGAAGATAGGCAAGCGAGTAGTGCACGGCAGGCACACGCGGGTAAAGCTGCAGTGCAGCCACCAGGTCCTCAATCGCGGCTTCATCAACCAGCGGATCATGCCGCATGGCCACGTCATAGGCCTCGATCGCACTATCCAGCCTGCCGCTGACGGTGCGGACCAGGCCCAGGTTGTAGTGGGCAATGTACTGCTGCGGTGCCAGCAGGGTGGCCCGGATTGAAGACTGCTCACTTGCCTCGAGCAGACCGAGCAGGTACTGCGCCCAGCCGAGGTTGGTCCAGTACAGGTCGCTGTCAGGTTCAAGGGTGACGGCAACTGCGAGTGCCTGACCTGCGCCCAGCGCGTCGTCCTCGTCAAATGCAATGAAAGACAGGCGCTCGAAAGCCCAGGTGTTCCAGGGATCAACCCGGCTCAGCCTGTGCAGTGCGTCCTTTTCAAGGGCCGTATCTCCCTGGCTGTTGGCCAGAATTGCGTAGACCAGCAGGGCGGCTCCGTCGGC
>CAZPLV010000296.1:0-2160 GCA_964587295.1 uncultured bacterium | reverse complement strand
CGGCGTTGAGTTTCCCGGCCAGTTCAGTCGATCCGGTTTCCGGCAGGATCACGTCGAGGGTGAACAGTTCCCGGCCGGTTGTCTTCGGAGCCCTGAGCTGCAGGTAGGGATGACTCATCAACCGCTCCAGCAATTCAGCGTTCACTGTGCCGCGGGCTGCGGCGGCACCATCAGCATCAAAGTCCTGGCCCAGGTGCCGCTCGGCCGCTTCGTCAATCAGGCAGTTGCCGGGACCCGTGTCGAAAGCGCTGACCGCAGCCGGGTCGAGCGTGCCCGGCAGGAAAGTCAGGTTGCTGATGCCACCAAGGTTGTGAATTGCGCGGTCCATGCCGGCCTTGCCATACAGTTTCAGGTCACCGAATGACACCAGCGGTGCACCCTCGCCACCAGCGGCCATGTCCGACTGCCGGAAGTCGCTCATGACCGGGACGCCAAGTTTCTCGAGGGTCAGTGCGGCCTCCCCGATCTGCAGGGTCGACTTCACCTGCCAGCCACGTTCCGGCTCCACGCGGGGAATGTGATAAATAGTCTGTCCGGACAGGGCGATAAGATCCGGCGGCGCAGCGCTGGCAACCATTGCGCTGAGCTCAGCCCAGTGCGCACCGACTTCATGATGCAGCTGCGTGATGTCCAGTACGTTTGAGCGGTGCGGGCTGAGGCTGTCCTGCAGGCGGCTGCGCAGGCTCTGCGGATAGGGGAGTTGCTCACGGTGAAGAACTTCCCACTGCAGCTCAGCGCCGGTGACCTCGAGGCGGGCGCAGATTGCATCCGCTCCGTCCAGTGAGGTGCCTGTCATTACGCTCAGGACATTCAGTGCTTCAAACGGTTTTGTCAACTCTGTTGCCTCTCGCGGGCTGCCGCGTGAACTGCGCGGCGCAGGGGTGTGATGGCCGGGCGCTGGTGCCGGTCCGGGTGAACGCGGTTGGTGAGCAGCACCGAGTAGCGGTCTGCAACTGGATCGATCCAGATGGATGTGCCGGTGAATCCGGTGTGGCCGTAGCCAGGGGTGTCGCCGGCAAAGCAGTCCGGGTGGCTGAGCAGCCAACCGAGTCCGCGTGGTTCGCCTGCCGCAGTGGCGGCATGCGGCTGTTGGGCTTCGTGCAGCAGTTCAGCTTTGCCCAGTCTGGGATCCAGGTTGAGCCAGGCCTGTGCGTACAGTCCCAGGTCCGCTGCAGTGCCGAACAGTCCTGCGTGTCCTGCCACACCCTGCCAGGCGCAGCAGTTCTCGTCGTGCACCTCACCAGTGAGCAGCCGGTTGCGCCAGCCGCAGTATTCGCTGGGGGCGTAAGTATCCTGGGGCGCAGGCTCGGGCCTGCCGTCCTTGCCGAAGGGCCTGAAACCCGTTGAGTTCATTCCAAGTGGAGTGAACACGTGCTCCCTGACGTAATGATCCAGGCGTTGGCCGCTCACCCGCTCAACCAGGCCGGCAAGGAGCATGAAACCAAGGTCGCTGTAAACGGCCGCGCCGCCCGGGTTGGTGACGGGGGACTGCTGCACCACGCCCAGTGCCAGCAACCGGTCGCGCGTATGCGTGAACAGGGGAATCCAGTTCGGCAAACCGGAATTGTGGGCCAGCAACTGACGGATGGTTGAGTCACCCAGGGAGGGTTGCTGGAACCAACCTGCGCTGCTGATCCAGTGCCTGATGGGTCGGTCAAGTTCCAGTTCGGCTGCGCTGACGAGTTGCAGCACAGCCGGCAGGGTGGCCACCACTTTCGTGAGTGAGGCCAGATCGTAACGCGTGCTGGCCGTCACTGCCGGACCATCCGGGCTCAGTTTGCCAAACGGAATGCCGGGGTCGTTGGCGTCGCTGGTCCCGGTTTGGAGTATTCCTCCGGGAACAAGGCCCTCGTTTACTGACCCGTCGAGAAGGGCCTGGGTGGTTTTGCGCCCGGTCATGGCCCTAAGGCTAGCAGAGCGGCCTCGCCCGGGCGACCACACAACTGAGTGGTCGCCCGGTGGTGTTGTCGCTGTATACACCCGCTCCGTGTTGACGGTTGTCTGTTCGCCCAAATATACTTGCGCCAATTCGAAAGAGAGCAAGTCATCTGATGACTTCGCGGAAAGGCGCGGTGATAGGGCAGCCATAACCTGCCACCGAAGGTAGCAGCCACGCATCATTCAGGCAGCAACCGCTGTCTGCACGAACCGACCTGGAGG
>CAZPLV010000295.1:0-2165 GCA_964587295.1 uncultured bacterium | reverse complement strand
GCCTGTCCGGTCAAGTCATCCACCTGGCGGGATTCACAGCGGTGACCGGCGAACAGGGAGCCTTCCATTTCCCTGCCATACCCGCAGGTGACCAGGTCCTCTTCATCAGCGGGCTCGAGTCAAACCAGGTCACCCAACCCGCGCTGCCACTGCGGGTCGCTGTTCCGTGCGATGAACCCCTGGTCATCACCGTGACCGATAGCGCCACAATACGCGGATCAGTGCAGGTACAGGAAGTCGACCGGAACGCCACCGGACAGGGCGTCGTCGAGGCCAGCAACGGCACTGCCCTGCACGCCTCAGGACTCAGACTCGTACTCACAGGGGAACACAGCCAAAGGGAGATCCTGACTGACTCGCAAGGCAATTTCGAAGCAACCGGCCTGACCCCGGGAACATGGCAAGTTACTCTGAACCCCGCCAGCATCCCCAACGGTTACGAAGCCAGCAAGGCCGAGCAGACAGTTACCGTTCGACCCGGAGAAACCGCGCAGCTCGAGCTCCGGGTCGTGCCGGTACGGCGCGACATCCGGTTCACAGGCGGGGGAGACCTTGAAGACTGATGGCCACCAACAGCATCATCAGCCCGGTCATCTTTGCTGCGTCAAAGTCAGTGTCGGTTGGTGCCTGGTTGGTTGCTGTGGCTGTGTCGTTGCATTACCTGGAGCTGTTCCGGTTCGTGCCTGATTCTGTGGGTTTTTCTCGGTCCTTCTTCGTCGGTGAGGAGTAAGCTGCAGATTCAGTCGATTAATCCGAGTTTGGGTTGGAAGCTTTGGGGTTGTTCGGCTTGGATGGAGGAAATTGTGCCTGGTGGCATGATGGCGCAGCAACTCGCGGAATCCGTGAGCCTGTGTGCCTTGGTGACAAGTCCGATTAGGAGTTGGAATGATGCCCGATAGCGGCCTGAGTGTGTTGGACGGTCTGAACAGGCAGCGGCAGGCTTTGCTGCAGACGGTGCTTTGGGTCTCGATGGGCGTTGTGGTTATGGCGGCTGTGATCAGCGCATTCCTGCTTGGTGGCGCTTTCTTCACGGTGGCTTTTATTGGTTCGAACCTGGTGAACATTGCTCTGCTCGGGGCGGCGTTGTGGCTTAATGACCGGCGGCAGATGCGAGCCTCGGTGTGGCTGATGATGGGTACGACTTTGCTGGTCGGCGGCCTTGCCCTCGTTCAGGGTGGTATTTCGGAGAACTTGCTGCAGCTGTACGTGTACTTCATTCCTGTAGCGATTGCCGGGGTCTTGCTCAGTCGGTGGGAGCTGTATCTGACAGCGGGCCTGATTCTGGGCCTTGTGTTGAGCTCGCCGGTTCTTCATGGGCCTGATTTGCGGTTGGGTGATTATGTGCTGGCTGGGGGCGCCTGGTCTGTTGCGTTGCCGTTCAGCCTTGTGCTTGGTGCGGTCACTCTGATTCTTGACCGTTTCGGTATTGCTCTGCAGTCGTCGTTGCGCCGGGCCGTAGCCCAGGAGGCTGCCTACCGTGATGAGCTGGCTGGGCGGTTGCGCATCAGTGAGAACCTGAATGAGGAGCAGGCGTTCAACACGGCGATTGTCGAGAATCTGCCTGGCATCTTTTATGTGCTTGACGAGGACGGCAAGTTCATCCGCTGGAACAACAATTTCAGTACTGCCCTGGGTTACGGGGAGGATGAACTGCCGGGCATGAATCGGCTGGAACTGGTGGGGCCGGAGGATTATGCGCTGATTGAGCAGGATCATGCTGAGGCTTTCGCGTCGGGCAGGTCCAGTACTGCTGTGACGTTGATTTCCAAGGAGGGGAGGCGGATTCCTTTTGTCCTGAACCGTGCGCGGGTCTCTTTGGGTGGGGTTGCTTATCTGGCTGGCATCGGTCTTGACCGGAGTGAGATTGATGACGCGCAAACCCGCATTCAGGCTTTGAACGTTGATCTTGCTGAGCGGCTGGAGCGCATTACCGCGCTGCATGAGATCGATAAGGCCATCACTGGAAATCTGGACATGAACAATACTCTCAAGGTGGTGCTGGAGCAGGTTACGCGTCGTTTGCATGTGGATGCGGCCGCAATCCTGCTTTACCGGCCGTCGAGCGAGTCGCTGCGGTATGGAGCGGGCTTGGGGCTGGGCGGCACGGACTTGCAGCGTACGAACCTTCGTGTGGGTGAGGGTTTCGCTGGCAGGGCTGCGCTGAG
>CAZPLV010000294.1:0-2179 GCA_964587295.1 uncultured bacterium | reverse complement strand
GTGGCAGCAGCATCGTGATGATCTCAAGGCCAAAGTGAATTGGCAATTCACTGCCGCTGATGCCCGCATCAAACTCAGACGCCTCTACCCGACACTAGACGTGTGACATGACACTAGGTACCACTTGGATAAGCCCTGGCGGGCGTTGAAGTCCATTGCTCAGCTCGAGCCTAGCAAACTGACTCCCTGATTACTTGCAGGCCGCCCAACGACCAACGGAAATTGTCACAGCCAATCTGCATGCCCGGAACGAGACCCCCGAGATCTGCCACCCCCATATCCATCCGTTACGATGCACCTGTGCCCACCGGTGAAACCACGGCCCGCATCGCAAGCCTGAAACGCGTGATTGCGGAGCTGAATGAAAAGCTTGCAAAGCTGCGCAGTGAACTCACGACTCTTGAGTCTAGCAAGCACACGTCTACTGCGCCCAGGGTGCACCATCGATCCTCACCCGCAGAGAAAATTGCGCTGTTCAGGGACCTTTTCGTGGGCAGACCGGACGCGTATGCAGTCCGCTGGGCCAGCAGCAGGACCGGCAAGAGCGGCTGGAGTCCTGCCGTTGAGGGTGGTTTTTACGCGTCTGACATGGGCGACAGGCACTTACTCCCGATCAGTGACGACGTAATCGAGCGGCACCTCATCGGCAACGATGACCGGAATCGCGACTTCCATGCCGGCATCTATCCGATGTTGCAGGACGACACTTGCCGGTTGCTGGCATGTGACTTTGATGCTGGCAACTGGCGTCAGGATGCCGCTGCCTACGCGGCCGCCTGCAGCAAGAATGGAATTGAGCCGGCGGTCGAGATTTCCCGGTCGGGCACGGGTGCGCATGTCTGGCTGTTCTTTGAGCAGCCGCTTCCCGCGCTGCAGGCCCGGGCGCTGGGAGCGGCCCTCTTGCGGGAGGCGATGGCGTTGCAGCCGACGATTTCGCTTGACAGTTACGACCGGTTCTTTCCGTCCCAGGATCTGCTGCCGCACCGCGCAACCGGTCACATGCGCCTTGGCAACCTGATTGCCTTGCCACTGCAGGGTAACCGCAGGCGGGAGGGAACAACGGTTTTCGTGGATCCGGAATCGTGGACGGTTCATGCTGACCAGTTTGCTTTCCTGTCGACAGTCAGGAAGCTCAGTCCCGCTGACGTGGAAGCGATTCAGTCGCGCCTGCGTGCGAAGCCGGTAACAGGCGTCTTCAAGCGACAGCCGCACCGTTCAGGTGAGCCTATCCGACTCAGCCTGCGGGCCCAGTTGTCAGTACCGCTCGCTGGGTTGCCAACGGGCGTGATTGCCGATCTGAAGCACGCTGCTTCGGTGCCAAACCCGGAGTTCTTCCGCAAGCAGGCGCAGAGGTTCAGTACTTTTGGCACACCAAGGTACGTACGCTGTTTTGAGCATGATGTCGATGAGCTGCGACTGCCCCCGCGGCCTGCTGGATGAGACGGTCCAGATCCTAACGCAGGCAGGTGTGCCGCACCGGGCTCCCAGGAAGCAATGGACGGCACGAAGCTTGAACGTCTCCTTCCGGGGCACGCTGAACGCCGGGCAGGAGGCGGCGGTATCGGCGATGCGTCGTCATGACATGGGCGTGCTGGTGGCGCCGCCGGGTTCGGGGAAGACTGTCATGGCCTGCCGGCTGATAGCGGAAAGGTCAGCAGCGACGGCGATCATTGTCAGCAGGGCAGAGTTGATTGCTCAGTGGCGTGAGCGGCTCACGCAGTTCCTGGGTGTGGCCGAGGCTGACATCGGCCAGCTTGGTGCTGGGAAGCGGAAGCTGACCGGCAAGATTGATCTGGTGATGCTGCAAAGCATCAGCCACCGCTCCGGAGATCCGTCTGTGCTGAACGGATATGGCCACATTGTGATTGACGAATGTCATTCGATTGCCGCACCGGCCGCGGAGGCAGCAATCCGGCAGGTTGCGGTACGGTATTGGCTTGGTCTGACGGCGACCCCCTTCCGGGCGGACAAGATGGACGAGTTGATCATGATGCAGTGCGGTCCCATTCGGCATACGGTTGCTTCGGCACCGGCCGTGTCGCGCCGCCTGGTGGTTCACGAGACTGCCTTCGCGACCGATGAGCCGGGAAGTGACGGTGCGTCAATCCAGGAGATCTACAATCAGCTGGCTGCCGATAGCGCGCGCAACTCGCAGATTGTCGGGGATGTCCTCGGGGCG
>CAZPLV010000293.1:0-2190 GCA_964587295.1 uncultured bacterium | reverse complement strand
TCGACGGCAAGATCGCCACCCGCAGTGGCCAGTCACGCTGGATCACCGGAGAGCCGGCCCGTCAGCGGGTGCAGCAGTGGCGCAATGAACTGGACGCCATCGCCGTGGGAGTCAACACGGTGCTGCTCGACAACCCGCAGCTCACGACCCGCCTGGACAGTGGCCGCACGCCCGTGAAGGTCGTGTTTGATTCCATGGCACGCATGAGCCCTTCGGCCAGACTGTTTGAGCCTGACGCTGCCGGTGTGCCGGCACGGGTGATCGTATTCGTGACTGCCGGCGCCAGCACCACCCGCACCCGTTCGCTTGCCGGCAGCGGTGCGGAAGTGATCACCCTGCCGGAAGTGAACGGCCGGCCGGACATCAGCGCCGCACTGCGCGGACTCGCCCAGCGGGGACTGAACAGTCTGCTGCTGGAAGGTGGCGGCACCCTCGCCTGGTCGTTCCTGCAGGCTCGTGCGATTGACCGCGTCGCCTGGTTCATCGCTCCGCTGCTGGTCGGTGGTCCCGGACGGAGCCCGCTCGGCGGCCTTGGCGTTGAACGGATGAGCGACGCGTTCCGCCTGAGGGACACGCAAAACGAATGGATCGATGGTGACCTGCTCATCACCGGTTCGGTTGATTACGGAAAGGCTCAGTGAATGTTTACGGGAATTGTTGAAGAAGTTGGCGTAATCACGCACGCCGAAGATTCCGGGGGCAACCTCCGCATTCACGTACAGGCGGAAATCGTCACCCGCGACGCGGTAGCGGGCGATTCAATCAGCGTTTCGGGCTGCTGCCTCACTGTCGTGTCACTGACCGGTTCGGGATTCGAAACGGAACTGTCGAAGGAAACTGTTGCCAAAACCGCTCCGCGCTGGGCAGTCGGCAGCAGGGTGAACCTGGAGCGTGCGATGCTGGCCAGCAGCCGCTTCGGCGGGCACATCGTCAGCGGTCACGTCGAAGGAGTCGGCGAAATCGTATCGAAGGAAGTGGAACCCGGCGCTTACCGGCTGACTGTCCGTGCTCCTGAAGGCATGGGCCGTTTCTTCGTTCCCAAGGGCAGTGTCACCGTTGACGGCGTGAGCCTGACCCTGGTCGATGTCGGCGGACCGGCCGGCAGCCTGGACAGCCTGGGCCGTGATGAATTCACGCTGTGGCTCATTCCGCACACGCTGGAAGTGACCACCCTGGATGAACTCGAGGCAGGCAGCAGGGTCAACCTGGAAGCGGACCTGCTGGCCAGGCACATTGACAGGCTGCAGCATTACAACGCCGAAGGGAACGACGAATGAGCACCGGACTGGCAACCATTCCTGAACTGATCGGGGACCTCAGGCGCGGTCGCCCCGTCATCGTCGTGGATGACGAGAACCGTGAGAACGAGGGCGATCTGATCATCGCTGCCGAACATGTGACGGCCGAACTGATTGCCTTCACCATCCGCCATACGGGCGGAATCATCTGCCTGGCTCTCGACAACGAACGCGCAGACCACCTGGACCTGCCGCCGATGGTGCAGCACAACACGGCGCGGCGTTCCACGGCTTTCACCGTGTCCATCGAGGCAAACGAGGGCATCTCCACCGGAATTTCCGCTGCCGACCGTGCCGTGACCGTCCAGACCGCCGTGAAGGACGGGGCAACGGCAGCTGACCTGGCCCGCCCGGGTCACGTGTTCCCCCTGCGCGCCCGTGACGGAGGCGTCCTGCGCCGCGCCGGCCACACCGAAGCCGGAGTTGACCTGGCCCGTCTGTCCGGACTGAAGCCCGCTGCAGTACTGAGCGAACTGATTCACGATGACGGCACCATGATGCGCCTGCCTGCCATCCTGGAGTTCGCCGGCAAGCACGACCTGAAGGTCGGTGCCATCAAGGACCTGATCAGCTACCGGCTGGAGTCGGACGGCTTCATGGAGCACGTAGCCAGTGCAAAGCTGCCCACGCCCTGGGCTGAGTTCACCATTCACGGTTTTGAAGACCAGCTGACGGGCAGCGAACACGTCGCTGTGACGCTCGGTGACATCAGCACGGGTGAGCCAGTGCTGGTGCGCATGCATTCCGAGTGCCTGACGGGCGACGCACTGCACAGCCTGCGCTGCGACTGCGGCTTTCAGCGCGACGCAGCACTTAAGGCCATCGCCGATGAGGGCCGGGGCGTGCTTGTTTACCTGCGCCAGGAAGGCCGGGGCATCGGCCTGCTCAACAA
>CAZPLV010000292.1:0-2192 GCA_964587295.1 uncultured bacterium | reverse complement strand
TGAGCAGCAGCCGGTTCATGGCGGCGGCAATGCCCGCGTTGAGGCCGCCTTCCATGTTGCACACCCGCCAGTCGCGTGCCGACAGGGGCCGGTCGGTGAGCCGGAGCAGCACCTGCCAGCCGTCCTTGCCCCGGCGAACCCGCATGAGCAGACCGCCTTCAGCAGGGTCATGCGGCAGACCGGTGGCCTTGTGCAGCTCCTGGATGAGCCGCTGGAACACGGCACTGTCCGCGCCAGCGGCACTGAGCCGGAATGAGGTGTGCCCACCGAGCTTCCTGACCTGCTGCAGGGCGGCAGTCAGTCTGCGCAGGTGCTGGTCACCCAGCAGCGCCTTGGGCCGGGGTACGGCAAACGTCAGTACGAGGTGATGGGCAACGGCAAGCCTCGACCGGCCCAGCAGGGCGTGCGCAGCGGCGTCCAGTTGCTGCAGCGTGAACTGAGCTGCTGTGGCTCCGGCCGGTCTGGCCGCCGCAAAGCCGAGCTCCCTGTGCTCCTCCAGCGCAAGCGGAAGGAGGCCCTCCAGGGCCTCCAGTTCAACAGTTACCTTGTTGTCTGCCGGTTTCACCAGGCTGCTCAGAAACCGTAGTTCATGCCGAGCCGGGCGATCAGGCTGGCGTCACCCGCACTGGGTGTGAGCGTGAAGGCCGGGCCGAGTTCGGCGAACAGCGAGACCGGACCCTGCGGCAGGCTGTATTCAACGCCCAGCAGCAACTCCAGGTCAAGTGCGGCCACGGAACCGACGCGCATCAGCACGCCCGGTCCGGTGTAAAGCGAGATTTCAGGTATTCCGAATACTCCCGGGAATGCATAGGATGCGAACAGCTCCATCGAGAATGCGCCCGGCAGGGCGTAGCCGATGCCGACCCGCGCGCCGAAGTTCTCGGCAAACACGTCGCGCATGCCGAAGTGCAGGCCGCCAACGACCGGATAACCGGCCTGGACACCGAAGTACATGTCCGGCAGTGCAGCTGAGCGTGAGCGGACTATCTGCTGCTCCAGCTCGGACAGGATCATGGCCATTTCCTCGTCAGACAGCGGGTCACGGTCGCCCACTGCGGCCGAGTCCATGTCATCCAGCGCGGCCATGCCGGGGAACAGCGGCTGGCCGGCCTGTGCGTTCAGGTACTCCTCGACATTCGCAAGCCGCTCAGCCAGATCAAGTACGTAGCCGACGTCGGCCGTGTCATTGAGCAGCTGCTCGAGCCGCAGGATACGGGCGTTGTTCTCGGATGCATCCCGGATGGCCTGCTGGAACTCCGGATCGCCGATCAGGTCAGTTATCGAGGTGCTGAGCAGGTCCAGCAGCCGGGCGGTGACGACCGCCAGTTCATAACGGGTGGCAGCCCGCGAGCCGCCGAAAGTTGCATTCGGATAACCCGTGAGCACGCCGAGGGCGGTAAGCCGGGTGATTGCATCCGCAGCCCAGTGGTTCCCGTCCAGATCCAGGAACTGCGGTGGTGCGCTCTGCGTGGCGCCCGTGGGCAAACCGTCCTGCGGTGGTGCACTCTGAGTGGCGCCCGGGGGCAAGCCGCCCTGCGCCAGCGCCGTGCCGGTGCCCAAGGCCACGGCCAGCGCCAGCAGTATCATTGCCATGAGTTTACGCTGCATGTAATCCTCCCTGCTCAGGTCGCACCGCCAACCTGAATGGCAATACCCTGTTCCCTTACAGAATGCCATAACCAGGCAGCACTTGTAGTGCACAGGCCACTTTCTTATGCTCGGTTTGTGACCGCTCCGCCGCCAGCCGCGCTGTACCTGCACGTTCCCTTCTGCCCCAGCATCTGCCCGTACTGCGATTTTCACAAGATGAAACGTCACAACGGACTTGTGGCCGCCTACCTGCAGCGGCTTGACCGGGAGTCGGCACAACTGCGCGGGAAATACGGCGGAGCCATGAAAACCATCTATCTGGGTGGCGGCACCCCCTCGATGCTCGAGGACGATGAACTCGAACGGGTGGCCGGAATACTGGAGCGCGACTGGGGCCTGAGTGGCGCCGAAGAAGTGACACTGGAAGCTGACCCGCTGACATTCGACTCCGCCCGGCTGGAGTTTTTCCGCCGGCTTGGTTTCAGCCGCCTGTCCATCGGCCTGCAGTCCGCCACTGACAGCGTGCTCAGCTTTCTGGGCCGCAAGCACAACGCCCGCGAGGGACTCGAGGCGGTGAACATGGCGCTGGCGGCAGGTTTTGA
>CAZPLV010000291.1:0-2194 GCA_964587295.1 uncultured bacterium | reverse complement strand
CACAAACTCAGGCACGAGTTCCGGATCAAACTGACTGCCGGCCAGCCCCTGTATCTCAGCGAGCGCCCGTTCCAGCGGCCAGGCATCTTTGTAAACCCGTTCGGTGGTGAGCGCGTCAAACACGTCCACGAGTGCGAACAGTCGCGCCGGAAAGGGAATGTCCGTGCCGGAGAGGCCTTCGGGGTAGCCCGAGCCGTCCCAGCGCTCATGATGGCTGCGGACAATCTGATGGGTTCCTTCAGGCAGGAAGGGAATGTCGCGGCACATCTCAGTGCCGTACACGGTATGGAGTTTGACGGTGGCGAACTCTTCCGCGGTAAGAGCGCCGGGCTTCTGCAGGATTCCGTCGGGAATGCCGAGTTTGCCCAGATCGTGCAGGTACGCACCCCAGGTGACCGCCTGGAGCTGGGTGCGGGACAGTGAGAGAGCCCGCGCGAAACGCCGGCTGAGTCTGGTGACGCGGTCCGTATGCCCGAGGGTTTCATAGTCACGGTATTCAAGTGCCCGGCCCAGCGCCCTGAATGTGGCATCACGCGTACCCTTGATCTCATCGAGGTATTCAACGCGCTGGATGGCAGTGGACAGCCGTTCGGCAAACAGGATGCTGAAGGCGAGCTCCGCTTCGCTGAAATGCCTGGCCGGGTCAGCCTGCGTGAGCAGCAGCAGGAACCGTATTTTGCCGTTCTGCTGAAGTGGTACGGCCAGCGCTGACGCCAGGTTGAATGGTTCAAGGTGAGCGGGCAGTTTGCCGTTGTCCAGATTGTTGGCCAGCGCCGGCAGTGCATGCCGGACAACACGCTCCAGCATGCCGGCAACCGGCAATGACTGCAGTGCCGCCGTCTGCTCTTCCGCCGACTCGGGTCCGAGCACGGCTCGCGGAGTGACCCGGCCGGCCTGAACCTCGCAGAACTGAACCAGTCTGAGATCAAGTTCGGAGAACAGTGTTGCGAGTGCCGTCTCCAGAAGTTCCTGGGTGGAGGTAAGGCGTTCAGCCTGGTGGCCGAAGCGCGCGAGGGTGTGGGAATCCGTGGCACTGCGTTCCAGCCGGTCAATGAGGTGGCGTGAGGCCACCGCACTGCTGAAAAAGCCTGCGACGGTTTCTGCGTAGTCACGCATGTCCGGAATATCCGGTGGACGTCCGCGCAGCAGCGCCACCGTCACCCCGTGGGTTCCGCTCTTGCTGAACGGAATCGCAAAGGCGATCGCGAAGCCCATGCGGCGCAGCTCGGGAGTGGACGAGTCAGCCTCGATGTCGACTGTGAGTGTGGTGCGCTGGTCGAAGCCACGGGTCGCGAGCCGGTCCAGTTCATGGTCAACGGGAGAATGTGCCGGGAACAGTCCGTTGTGCGTATCTCCGCTGCCGATCATGCGGTCGTTGCTCTTCAGGTAGTAGCGCCCTGCAACGCTGTCGTCAGGAGCGACTTCGGCGATGATCCGCTCCAGCATGTCAGCCAGGCTCATGCTGTCGAAGGTGGTGATGCGGGCAATGCGGTGCAGGCGCTGCAGCCTGAGCATGCGCAGCGAGAGTGAGTCGCCAGTCTTGCGCAGCTCCTCGTGCCGGCGGTTGATTTCAGCTCTGGCCCGCTGTTCGGAAGTTATGTCGCGGTAATTGACGACCAGCGCACGCGTACCCGGGTCAGCCAGCCGGTTGGTGACGGTTGCATGAAGCCAGCGCCAGCCACCTTCGGGCAGCCGCAGGCGGTAGCGGAGCTGCACGGTGCTGCCGGGCGTAAGCCGCGCTATGTCCGCCGTCAACCGCTCCCGGTCCGCGGGGTAAATGCACTCGAGGTGGGTCCAGCCAGACGCCGCCCCGTCCGACCCGGACCAGAGCGAATTATGATGGTACTGCTCAGTCAGGTCCCCATTCAGAAGCAGCAGTCCGTCGGCGCTGTGCTGCAGGAGCGTACGGGTACGGTAATCTTCCTCCACATCGGTGGAGGTGTCACGCAGGAAGACCAGGAGCTGGTCATCCGGCATGGGATGCACGCTGATCAGATACCAGTAACCGAGTTCGGGTACGTACTCGTCAAACTTGACGATGTTGCCGGAACGTGAGGCACGGCTGAAGGCCTGCGTGAAACTGCTCCGGCGCTGGTCGGGAATCAGGTTCCAGAAGTTGCAGCCGAGCTCGGAGTTGCCGGTGAACAGCTTACGGGCGTAGCTGTTGATGAACATGATGGTGCCAGCTGCATCG
>CAZPLV010000290.1:0-2201 GCA_964587295.1 uncultured bacterium | reverse complement strand
TGTTGGCTGCGGAGGAAGCGCTGCAGGAGCTGGTGCGGTTTGACGCTGAAATGGCGGGCTCCGGTGAGATTGCACCGTTGGCCGCAGTGCTGCTGCGGACGGAGTCGGCAGCATCCTCTCAGATCGAGAACCTGACCTCCGGCGCAAGGCAGATTGCGGTTGCCAGCCTGGGGCTGCCTGCCGGCCATAATGCCGAACTGATTGCCGCAAACACCAAGGTCATGGAAAGCGCCATTCAGATGTCCGAGCGGCTTGACTCGGAATCCATCATCAGAATGCAGCAGGTTCTGCTCGGCGGGAAGTCGATTCCGGCTTGGCGGACGGAGCAGGTCTGGATCGGCGGTACGAGATTCGGCCCTCATGGAGCTGACTTCGTACCGCCTCATCACGACAGGGTGGCTGCGGCCATGCTTGACCTGGAGCAATTCATGTCGCGTGAGGATCTGCCGGTGTTGCCACAGGCAGCAGTTGCTCATGCCCAGTTCGAGACGATTCACCCCTTCCCTGATGGCAACGGACGTACGGGCCGGGCTCTGCTGCACGCGCAGTTGCGAGCCAGGGGCGCCATCAGGAATGTCACAGTGCCCGTCTCGGCCGGTTTGCTTGTGGATGTCGCTGCGTACTTCGGTGCACTGGATAAGTACAGGGCCGGCGATCCGAACCAGATAGTACTGGTCGTTTCTGATGCCGTGTTTGCAGCAACATCGAACGCCCGTCAGCTCATTGGGCAACTGCAGGTGCTTCAGAAGGAGTGGCAAGCTCAGGTAACGGCGCGCAGTGACTCGGTTGTGTGGAAGATATTGCATAACTTGCCACGGCAGCCTGTGGTGGATGTTGAGTTCGTGTCGAGTGAATTCAAGGTGAGCAAGGTCGCGAGCCAGCGGGCTCTTGATCAACTTGTGAATGCCGGTTTGCTCCGTGAGTTCACAGGCAGGAAACGGTCGAGGCTCTGGGTCGCCGATCAGGTGACTGCGCAGCTGGATGCGTTCGCGGCAAGAGCGGGGCGCAGGAGCTGAGCAGCGGACGTGGTCACGCCCGCTGTCCAGAGTGCGTCAGGGTAGGCCTGACGCAATAGGGTCGATTTGCCGGTTTGGCGGGGACCCCATAAGAAGAATGAATCGCTGCCTGGCAGCGGCAGCTCAAGTCGTCTCTTAAACATCAACTTTAAAACAACATGAATATTTAAAGTAGAGACTTCGGTCTGCCCCCATCGCAGGATGAGCGTCCCGGTCCCGTTCATCATGTTGCCTGCTGTGGCTAATGGTAACCGTGACTGACGTCAGTGATTGACATCTTCATGAGCCACGCCGTCCCGGACAGCCCGTAGGTTGAACCTGGCGCCTGACCCGTCATCGGGGTCGCGCAGCAGCAACCGCGAGAAGTACTGCTCCGCTCCGGAGAAATCGCCTGTTGCCCAGGCGGCCAGGGCGAGTCCGTGCAGTGCCCGGGTGTACGGTCGGTTGTCGATGAAGCCGCGGCGTGTAAGGTCAGTCCCGTCTGGTGAGAGGGAGCGTTCAGCTATTTCGACCCCGACCCGGTAGTGGCGGAGGGCTCGTTTCACGTCCGGTGTGCCCCAGTAGCCTTCCATGTGCAGATTGCCCAGGTGTGCATGTGCATCGATGCAGCGCAGGTCCTGGCGCAGCATTTCGCTCAACAGCTTCTCGCTGTGTTCTGAATCGCCGGCCTCACGCCATGCGAGTGCTTCGAGGATGGCGTCTTCTTCCAGTTTCAGCCGCGTGAATGGTTGGGGCAGAACCTGTTCCAGCTCCACTTCGCGCCGCCTGCCCGCGCTGAGCACTTCGGCGTACTCAGGTTCAAGGTCAGCAGCGTCCATGCCGATATTGTCGAGCCATTCTTCCGGTGTCCAGGTGCCCTCGTACTGCAGGCGGAGTGGTGGCAGGTTTACGGCTTCCAGGTCCAGCCAGTGGCGGGTGATCTCGCCGCTCAGATGGTCGCTGTGGCCGAAGCGCCAGGCCTTCCGGACTTCCAGTTCGAACCATTCGCCCGGTACCGGCAGGTTGTCTAGGAAGTATGGGCGTACGACGAACGATCGGCCGGAGGGGATTGCCGCTGCGTCGCGCTCTCGTAGGTCTGCAGCGTTCGGACTGAGCAGGCGTGCGTGCACATAGTCCAGCTGCGTGCCGGTACAGAGGAGTGTTGCGCGGTCGCCGGCGGTGAATGGGCTGGGCGAGGTCATGTTT
>CAZPLV010000289.1:0-2223 GCA_964587295.1 uncultured bacterium | reverse complement strand
TCGGCTGGTTCCGGCAGGGTCAGGGCTTGCAGCACAGGCTGATGCTAACCGAAGCACGCGACAACGGGTTTGTCCGTCATCAATCCTGGCTATGCGCAGACGTGAAAGCCGCAGGCACCCGCAGCGCCTGCCAGTTCCAGTCGCCGTCGCGTCTTGGTGGCCAGATGACGGCCGTTGCCGGCCCGGCGACATCCACGGCGGCCACCAGACCGAATGCCCGGGAGTCCAGACTTCCGCCGGACGAGCGGTTGTCGCCCAGTACGAAGTAACTGTCGTCGGGCACCGCTATGCCGGCCAGCACGGCTTCACCCGTCCTGGCGTCCTCGGGAATCACAAGGTTGCCGGTTATTGAGCCGAAGTACTGCTGGATGAGCGGATCGCCCAGGCTGACGAAGCCGGTTGGTGAATCGTCGGTGGGCAGCATCGGTACACGAACGCCGGGTCCCGCAGTGAGCCAGCCGACCTGCAGTTCCCTGGCGCCATCGGCGCCTGTTCGCACAACCGGGAAGTTGACCGGCTGCACCTCCACCAGTCCACCGTCCGTAATGAATGCCTGATCAACAGCCACACCGTTCAGGATCAGCTGACCGGAGCTGATGCTGATCGTGTCGCCCGGGCCCGCAGCAACACGTTTGATCAGGAAAGGTCGGCAGCGGTCAACGAGCAATGACTCAAAGCAACCGGCGTCCCTACGCAGCTGGTAATCGTAGGAACTCCGTGGTGAGCGGTGAACGACAATTTCACCTGGTTCGTACGGCCCGAACACGCCCATGCGCACCAGCCAGTTGTGGTACTTGCTGACCAGCACCCGGTCACCGGACACGAGTGAGGCGACCAGGTTTGAGGAGCCCGGCCCACCGTCGAGATTCGGCAGCATTGACGCACCTACCACTCCGACCGTGTTGAACAGGAACGTGATTACAAGGAATGCCACCAGCAGTGCTTCCGTGTAGCCACGGACTTCGCGCCAGAACCGGCTGTTGCGCTTTTCAGACATGGCACAGAGTACCAGCTGCCGGGGTTTCAGCTACAGCGGCGCCGCGAGTGCTTCCCGCACCATCTGTTCGAAGCGCTGCTGGTCGTACCTGAGCAGAATCCGGCAATTGTCTGCGTTGCCGCTCTGCCGGTTCCAGTCAACGACGGTGGATCCGCGAGTCAGCTGGCCGTTGAGTTCAACCGCAACGGGTCTCTCTTCCATTTCCAGTGCTCCGTCGGGCTGCAAGGCCCATGCCATTGCGAGGCCGTCCGCGGAACACCAGATGGGTCCCAGGCGGTCGGCTGACCAGCGGCGGGTGTTGCGGGACACTGCTTCATAGAAATTCGCCCGAGGGTTGCCGGCATTCAGCCAGGTTTCCACTTCGGCAACCGGCAGTCCATGATCCAGTGTGGCCCCCCAGTCAGCCATTTCGACGGTGGGGAACTCACTGAAGACGATGTGGGCCGCTTCCGGGTCGTAGGCGACGTTGAATTCGGCTGCCGGGGTGATATTGCCGCGGGCGTAGGCTGCGCCACCCATTATCACGAAGCGGTTGACCCGTTCAGGCAAGGTCGGGTCCAGCCGCAGAGCCAGCGCTACATTGGTCAGAGGCCCCAGCGCCACCAGTACGAGCTTGCCGGCATATTCGTGCGAAAACCGGATCATGGCCAATGCTGCGTGTTCCGCTTTGGCGCTGCGCCGGGCGGGTTCGAGGCCGACGTCCCCGAAGCCGTCCTGGCCGTGGATGGCTGCCGCGTCGCCGTGCGAATGTACGAGCGGTTCTCTGGAGCCTGCGAAGACCGGTACGCCAACTTCGCAGAACTCAACAATTTTCAGTGCGTTGGCCACCGTGTACTGCAGACCGACATTGCCGGCTGTGACGGTAAGACCGACCACATCGTGGAGTGGGTCATTGAACGCCATCAGCAGCGCCAGCGCGTCGTCCACGCCGGGATCAGTATCAATAAGAAGGGGGATACGGTCAGCCATGCATCATTATCGCTGAGTGACTCAGAGTTTCAGTGCCATCTTGAACTCAGGTGTGTTCCGGGGCGGCGGAAAGCTGCCCGTCTCCCCGGTTCGTTTGAAGCCAAACTGCTCGTATAGCATCTCCGCCCGCAGATTGCCCCAGGCTACCCAGAGGACGAGTCGCCGGGCACCGTGCTCGCGTGCTGCAGCTATTGCGCCCTCCAGCAGAAGCTTGCTTACCCCGGTTCTGCGTGCTTCAGGTGCGACCCACATGGCGA
>CAZPLV010000288.1:0-2240 GCA_964587295.1 uncultured bacterium | reverse complement strand
GGCAGTCCTTCCACCCGGATCTCCTCGGCCTCGGGCAGGCTGAGTGCGGTTTTCCTGAGTTGTGCTTTCGTCGTCATCGCATCACCTTCCAACTGAACACGCTTCGCTGAATTCTAGCCGGTCTGCACTTGCGCCCCTTCCTGCCTGTCGGCGAAGATTGATCATGCAGCAGAAATCGTCACCGGAGGAAATCAGGGAGCGGTTCGACGCGGATGTCGAACGCTTCTCCAATCTGGATACCGGCCAGAGCGCAACCATCGACGCCAGCCTCGTGCTCGACCTGATAGTAAATGCCGCACGAGCCGCGAATCCGGGAGCGCAAAGGTCGCTGGACGTCGGCAGCGGTGCAGGCAATTTCACGCTCAAGTTGCTTGAGGTTCTGCCGGACTTGCATGTGCATCTTGTCGATTTGAGCGAGCCGATGCTTGTGCGGGCCGCACAAAGGCTCAGCGGAGTAGCCCGGCGCGAAGTCAGGACGTTCCAGGCGGACATCCGCGAGCTGGAGCTCGAGGCCGGGAGTTACGACATCATCGTGGCGGCGGCTTCACTGCACCACCTGCGGTCCGAAGCGGAATGGGAAGCGGTCTTCGCCAGGCTGTTCACGGCGCTGGCACCGGGTGGCACCTTCTGGATCAGCGACCTCCTGAGCCACGAGTCACCGGCCGTGCAGGACCTGATGTGGCGCCGCTACGGCGAGTACCTGTCTGACCTGCGCGATGAAGCCTACAGGGATCATGTCTTTGAGTACATCGAGCGCGAGGACTCGCCAGTGCCACTCACCTACCAGCTGGAACTTATGAGGCGGGTCGGCTTCGGGCAGGTGGATGTCCTGCACAAGAACGGCCCGTTCGCCGCGTTCGGCGGAGTCAAACCTGGGTAGTCACGGGTCAGCTCTCCAGCCACTCCTGCAGCAGGCCCAGGACCTTGACGGTCTCATCCCGCGCGCGCTGAATCAGGTCATCCTCCACCAGTAGCGCGTTGTTAACGCGACCCTGGCAATCCCAGCCGGCCGCGGCCAATGGCGTGCCGTCCCGGAAGAGTTCAATCGCTCCGGCAACCGGCAGTTCATAGACCACTGTGACCTCCGAGCAGTTCAGTTGGTAGGAGTCCAAGGGCACGTCCCGGACCAGGGCATAGACATCCTGGTACTCGCGGTCGATGGCGCCCTCGTAGAAACGCTCGGTGTGTCTTTCCGTGAGCTTGCTGAGGTCGCTGACTTCCGGCAGGAAGCCCAACTCCTCCTCGACTTCGCGGAGCACGTCCTCCAGCCCTTCGCCCGCGGTGAAATGCCCGCCGACACTGACGTCGATGCGGCCAGGTTCGATCAGCTTGCCGGGCGCCCTCCGCTGGAACAGCACCAGTCCCTCCGGGCTCACGACCCACAGGTGGAACGACCGGTGCCAATCGCCGTCTGAGTGCACCTTGCCCCGCTGCTTCTTTTCGCCGGTGGGTTTCCCGGTCTCGTCCAGTACGTCCAGGAGTTCCTGTTCTTCGTCGCCCGCTGACATGCGGCTGATGATACCTTGCACCCGCTTGCCTATTCCGGGTTGGCGGAGTGAGAAGCCACAGCCGCCAGTTGTGCCCTGGCTCGCGGTGAGCAGCGACCGGGCGCACTAATCTTCTGCCCAAGGGGGTAATCATGAGCAATACCGAAATCATCGAAATCGGTGGTTACACACTGCGTGCCCAGGAGCTCGAGGAAGGGCGCTGGGTCGGCGAGATTGTGGAGCGCTCGGTACCACAGCTCACCTCCACATCACTCGACAATCTGCGCGAGCAGTTCCGGAGCGTGATTGGTGCGCTGGCTGAGAACGAGGCAGCGGTCGAGGGCGAGTCGCTTGATACCCGTCAGGACGCCATGCTGCACCACCTGCACTCGTACCCGCTCAACAATGTCTCGGCGGCTGCTGACGAGGATTACAGGCCGGCCGAGCCCGGCGAGGAAATTTCACGCGAGCGCTGGGAGGACTGACACCGGTTAAACTGCGCCATGAATTTCCGCTTCAGCGGTGACATCTGGTATTGGCGCGGGCCGGCACCATTTCACTTTGTGAGCGTGCCCCAGGAAGCTTGCGAGGTCATAAAACTGGCCTCCGGCTTCCTGACTTACGGTTGGGGCATGATTCCCGTGAAAGCGCGGATAGGCGACACGGAGTGGCTCACCTCGATGTGGCCAAAAGACGGCGGCTACATCCTGCCCATCAAGGCGGCGATCCGCAAGCAGCAGGGCCTCAGCGAGC
>CAZPLV010000287.1:0-2242 GCA_964587295.1 uncultured bacterium | reverse complement strand
TAAAGGTATGCGTCCAGCCGTCGCTCGTAGGTGACCCGTGCATCGAGCTGCCGCAGCGCCCCGGAGGCGGCATTGCGGGGATTCATGAACAGGCTCTGCCCTGCGGCTTCCCGCTCGTCGTTTATGCGCAGAAACTCACTGTGCGGCATGAACACTTCGCCACGCACTTCCAGGTCCGCCGGGGCATCCGCTATGCGTCTCGGTATCGCGTCTATGGCCAGCACGTTGGCGCTTACGTCCTCACCCTGGCGTCCGTTGCCGCGGGTTGCCGCCCAGACCATCTCGCCATGCAGGTAGCGGATGCTGACTGACAGGCCGTCCACTTTGGGTTCCGCCAGCAGTTCAACGTCCCCGTCACGGCCAAGACCGCGGTTCACCCGGCCGACGAACGTACTGATCTCCTCAGCTTCGAAGGCGTTGTCCAGTGAGTACATCGGCGTGAGGTGGGTGACCGTGGTGAAAGAGGACTGCAGGGGCGTGCCGACGAGCTGCGTGGGTGAATCCGGCGTGACGAGTTCCGGATGGCGTTCCTCCAGCCGCTGCAGGTCCCTGTAAAGCCGGTCGTACTGGGCGTCTGTCAGGTCCGGTTGCTCCAGCACGTAGTAGCGGTAGATGGCGTCGCGCAACCGGTTGCGCAGCTCGGCAACCTGCCGGGCCGTGTCTGTTGGTTCCATGAAGATGAGAGTAGCACCAACAATATCTCAGCATCGGGCTCAGCTGGCTTGCGCTCGCGGCTGCTATACTTGGCAGTGGAATAACCTTTACAGGAGGCATTGCATGAAGACTGTCATGAAGAAAGTTACTGCACTGGCTGCAGCCGCCGCACTGGTGAGCACGGCTATGGCACAGGATTTTGTTGTTGGCATCACGTTTGACGCCGGCGGCAAGTTTGACGCCTCGTTCAACGAAGGCACCTGGAACGGACTTGTCCGTGCCGTTGATGAACTCTCAGCCACCTATGAGATCGACATCCTCGAGTACGAACCCTCCGCCGGCGGCCAGACCGCTGATGGCCAGCGCCGGATGGCTGGCGAGCAGGGTGCGGAACTGATCATTGCTCCGGGCTTCAACCAGCAGGACGCAATCGAGTCCGTCTCGGCCGAGTACCCGAACACCAACTTCGTCCTCATTGACGCCGTTGCAGCCGACGCTGACAACATCCGCAGCGTCGTGTTCCGTGACCAGGAAGGTTCATACCTCGTCGGCTACATGGCCGGCATGCTGAGCCAGTCCGGCACCGTCGGCTTTGTCGGCGGCATGGACGTGCCTCTGATCCGCAACTTCAACCAGGGCTACGAAATGGGCGTCCTGGCTGCATGCGAGGACTGCACCGTCATCAGCAACTACGTCGGTGTCACCCCGGATGCCTGGAATGACCCGGCAACCGCCAAGGAACTCGCTTCACTGCAGCACGCCCAGGGTGCGGACATCATCTTCTCCGCAGCCGGTGGCTCGGGCCGTGGTGTCATTGATTTCGTTAACGAGACCCAGTGCTACACCCCGTCCGGCGATCTTCGCAACCCGGATTTCAAGGCCCTGACCGACAGCCTCGACAAGTCCGCTGCCTACGCAGCTGCCTGCTCGGCTGACTCCGTGCCGCTGTTCTTCATCGGCGTCGACTCGAACCAGAACCCCGAGGGCGACACTGACGGCAACCCCGCCACCCTGAACCACGGCCTGACCAGCATGCTGAAGCGCGTCGATACTGCTGCCTACGCTGCCGTGATGGACGTTGTTGATGGCACCTGGAGCTCCGGCCTGCAGGAACTCGGCGTTGCCGAGGAAGGCGTCGGCTTCGCTCAGGACGAGTACAACGAAGCGCTGCTCACCCAGGACGTCCTGGACGCAGTCGCAGAAGTTGCAGCCTCGATCTCCGCTGGCGAAACCGTAGTCCCCGACTACCGCGAGCAGTAAACAGCCGGCGGCCTGGCGCCGCTGACTGAAACACGACTACCGAGCGGGTGGATTCTTTTCAGAATCCACCCGCTTCTGCATGCAGGGCACCGGAGCAACGGTCGGCATTTGCAGCACGCTGCCGCTGTGGGTTGTGCCGGACAAAGCGTCCGCAGGAGCGTCCTTCCGGCGCAACCCACAGCGGCAATTCGGTGCTAAAATGCAGGCTGCGGTGTGAGCTGTCTGATCGCGGCCAGACTTACAAGGAATGGCTGAGGAAAGTCCGGGCTCCGCAGGGCAGGGTGCCAGCTAACGGCTGGGCGCGTAAGGCGACGGCAAGTGCAACAGA
>CAZPLV010000286.1:0-2270 GCA_964587295.1 uncultured bacterium | reverse complement strand
AAGCCCTCGAGGACGACAACATCCGCGGCATGCAGACGTTCGACCAGCACCTGGTGGAGCTGTACCTCGACCGCCGCATCAAGATGGATGACGCCGTGTCAATGGCCACAAGCCCTCATGAATTCAAGCTCATGGTCACCCAGCAGCAAGGCGGCACCAATACCAACGAACGGGCGCTTTCGTCAGGCTCGAGACAGTTCTGAGATCAGACTTCTGAGGTTGCCGGCCAGATAAAGCGAGCCGGCAACCACCAGGGTGCCGCCGCCCGGGGTACGGTCCAGGGCAGCCCGCAGGGCGGCCCGGTTGTCACCTATCCTCAGCGCCCCGTCCATTTCCACGGGCTCCTCGCCCGGCAACTCCGTTATCACCGTGAATGCTGCCGACCGGCTCAGCTCGGCGAGTGTTGCCTCACGCTGTTTCTTGCCGAGACCCGCGTAAAGAAGTCCGTAGCCCGGTTCGAGTCCACTGACCAGGGCGCGGGCCGCCGCCGGATCATGTGCGCCGTCCAGCAGCACTTTCCGGCCAGAGATTCTGAACCATTCGCCGCGGGCGGGCAGCGCCGGCCTGTTCACTCCGGCAACAACCGCCCTCTCCGGGACGCCAAGCACCCTGAGTGCGGCAGCAGCCAGCCGCTGGTTCTCCAGCCGGGTCGCCGAAGCGCCAGCTGCTGCGGGCACAGTGAACAGCTGCGGATGGGTTTCCGGCCTGATAAGCGGACTGTCCGCCTCACCCGCAACCCGCCTCACCACCTCCAGCGCCTCGCCTTCAACCGCAGTCACAACAGGCAGCCCTGGCCGGACTGCCGCCGCCTTGTCCTCAGCTATGGCAGTGACGGTTGCGCCGAGGGAATCCTGGTGATCAAGTGCAATGCTGCTGATGACTGTGATGATTGTGTTGCCCACCGCCATGGTGGCGTCCGAACGGGCACCGACGCCCGCTTCCAGCGCCAGAAAGTCAATCCGCTCGCGCTCGAAGTGCCACAGTGCCATGGCCAGGCTCAGCTCAAAGAAGGCTGCGCCGGTCGCAGCTGCGGCACGCAGCCGGGCTACAGATTCAACGACTTCACTTTTGCTGATCTGAACGGAATTGACGGAGATCCGTTCCCTGAAATCCTCGACATGCGGTGAGATGAACAGGCCGGAATCAGCTCCGCAAGCCTGCATTCCGGCTGCCAGCATTGCGCTGACGGTGCCTTTTCCGTTGGTTCCCACCACGTGCGCTACCTGCGGCGGTGCGCTCAGGCTGAGCAGGGAAACCAGACGCTCCATGCGTTCGACGCTGCGCGGTGCACCTGCCCGGGTCTGGCTGAAGAGCCACTGCAGCGCTTCAGCATATGCGGCGTCCGTGCTGTCTGCCGCGCGGTTGCTCAATCCTGGCGCCGGCGCCGGCGCCGTCCGCGCCGTGAGCGGTTGCGGCGTCCGTCACGCGGAGCTGCAGGCCGGCTGGCTTCACGGGTGGAACCCGCCTCGCTGACCACTCCGGTCAGCACCGCTTCAATGGGGCTGCCCTGGATCCGCTGCTGCATTCTCAGAATCAGATGCGGTTCGTCCTCTGCTATCCACAGCAGTGAACCACCGGGAAACAGCCGGTAAATCCGGGCTTCCCTGGGTCCGATCGGTGTTTCCAGTGTGAGGCTGGTGACCAGGCTCACCTGAACGTCCTTGCCCAGCATCGGTATCACATGGTGCTGCGTCTCGGCCGGCATGCTGCGGATTTCCTGCAGCATCGCCAGAGGGTCGCGGTATGGCCTTATGAGCGGCTGCGATGCGGCAGCCGAACCGGAGGCATTGGCCTTGACCAGTCCGCTGCCGCGGTCGAACTGCAGTTCAAACGTCCGGTTGTCACCACGCTTCTGCTGCTCCTCCCGGAACGACAGGGAATGGTGCTGGCGGACATGTGAACGGCTCTGTTGCGTGATGGTGGCACGGCCCAGCGGCCCCTCAAGGCGCAGGCGTCCCTCCATGTGCACGGTGCCGCCGCGCAGCTCGGTACGCAAGGCATGCGCACCGACCACACTGCCACGCTGGGTCAACTCAAAGTTCAGTACCTCTACGGCCACCTGCTCAGGCTATCACTTTGCTCACAGGATCTTCGACAGGAATGAACGGGTGCGTTCCTCAGCGGGGCTGTCGAAGAAGTGTTCAGGGCTGCCGACTTCCACGATCTGCCCGGCGTCCATGAAGACCACCCGGTCGCCAACCTCACGGGCGAAGCCCATCTCGTGCGTGACCACAATCATGGTCATGCCTGACTTTGCGAGGTTGACCATG
>CAZPLV010000285.1:0-2289 GCA_964587295.1 uncultured bacterium | reverse complement strand
CAGCCAACGACTTCACCGTCGGGCAACACCAACTGCTGCTCGAATACGTCGAAAGCGGAGGCGGGCTCCTCATGACCGGCGGGCCCGACAGTTTCGGCTTCGGCGGCTGGTTCCGCACTCCCCTCGAGGATGCGCTGCCCGTCAGCACCGACCTGCGCACCGAAGTGGAAATCCCGCTGGTGGCACTCGTCATGATCATCGACCGCTCGCAGTCCATGAGCGCCGGCAATCCCAGTCGCCTTGAACTCGCCAAGGAAGGCGCAATTGCCGTTGTCGACCTTGCCTTCGAACAGGACCTGCTGGGACTTATAGCCTTCAGCGACACGAGTGAATGGGTGTTCAACCTGCGCCCCGCCACCGAACGCGGCAAGCGCGAGATGCTGGGAGCAATCCTCAGCCTCACCACCCAGGGCGGCACACTGCTGGGACCGGCATACGAGGAAGCAATAGACGTTCTGGAAGCCGAACCGGCAGCCATCAAGCACATCATCGTCCTGTCCGACGGCCGGCTGTATGACGGCCGGGGACCGTTCTCCAGCAACGCCGCAAACTTCGGCGAGCTGGCGCAGCGCGGGTCAACGGCCGGCATCACAACATCAACGATTGCCATCGGCGCCGACGCGGATTTTGAACAGCTGCAGACCATAGCAACCGCCGGCAACGGCCGCTACTACGAAGCACTGGACGTCACGACGCTGCCACGGATCTTCACGAGCGAAGCGATGGTGGCCACCCGTTCGCTGCTCCGCGAAGAGAGCTTCAGCCCCATGGCCCTGCCCCACTCCCTGTCACTGATGAGCGGCAACCAGCCTCAGATTGACGCCTACGTGGCGACCACCAGCCGGGCAACATCAGAGGTTCTCCTGCAGGGGCTCGAGGATGAACCGGTGTTGGCAGTGATGCGGCACGGCCTCGGACGGACCGCGGCCCTCACGACAGACCTGAACGCCTGGGCCCCTTCACTTGCAGCAGACGACCAGTTCGCCTCAAGCCTTCTGCGTGTGGTCCGCTGGCTGCAGCTCAGACCGGGCAGCTTCGAAACAACCGTGACCAATGAAGGGGGCGAGCTGCGTGTCACCGTCGACGCGGTGGAAGCAGGCGAATACCTGAACAACCGCAGTCTCAACGCACGCTACGCCGGCGTGACAGTCCAGCTGGAGCAGATCGGTCCGGGCCGCTACGAAGGCACCCTGCCCGGCCGCGGCCAGGGCACACTCCTCGTCACTGAAGGCGACGAAATAGTTGCCCGCAAGGTACTGGACGAGACAAGTGCAGAGTTCAGCCGGGACGGCTCTGCCCCGGGACTGTTCGCATCACTCAGCAGCCGCAGCGGCGGAACCGTGCTGACTTCACTTGAGGAATACATGCCGGAACTGGGCTCGGGCCGCCAGCCGGTCTGGCAATGGCCGCTCTACGCCGCTTTCGCCCTGTTCCTGCTTGAACTGATAATCAGGCGGTTCTCCCCGGCCCGGCCGCGCTCACTACGCGCCGTCACCACTGCCAACCGCGACTGAATTCGCAAGTTCATCACTCATCATGCTGCGCACCAGCCTCAGTCGCGCCACCAGCGTGGGTGCCGCCAGCAGCAGCTGTTGCTGATACGGTTCCAGCATGGCGTTGGCACACACGAACGACGCAGCAAAGAGCGGATCATCCGGATACGCCTCCCGTACTTCCTCCTGAAGTTCAGGCCGGAAGAAACGCAGCGCATACTCCCTGAACAGCTGCTCGGTGTCCCACGCCTCCAGCAGCTCCTCGCCGGGATCAGTCCGCTGGAGCGGAGCCGGCTCATCATGAACAAAGAGCAGCGGGCTGCTGCTACCGGCATGCTCGTCAATATCCACTGACCGCGCCAGCTTCAGATGCTGCCGTCCCTGCCCATGTGCCGTAACCGCGTAGCCTTCCTGTTCATTGCCCTTCACTGCCAGTACCGCCATCCGGGTGCCATGCACAGGCAGCCTGTCAGCGGAGTCCGCATGCAGGTTCTGCCCCGCCCAGCTGATCATGAAACCATGCTCATCCTGACTGAGCACCTGGCTCAGCAGTTGCAGATGAAGCGGTTTGGTGAAAGCGAGCATAAGCGTCATGCCCGGGAAAACCACCGTGTCGGGCATCTCGAGTACAGGCAAATCCATGGCGTACACCCTAGCAGCTGACTGCACGCAAGATTGCGAAGGCCCACACTCATCAGGAACCAAAAAATGGGTCCCGGAGAACACTCTCCGGGACCCTTATGGCGGGGCGGACGGGATTTGAACCCGCGACCTTCTGCGTGACAGGCAGATATGC
>CAZPLV010000284.1:0-2297 GCA_964587295.1 uncultured bacterium | reverse complement strand
TGATGAACGCCGCCGGCGCCGGGCCAGGCAGGCTGCAGGTCAGGCCGGACAGCCACGTGCAGTTCCGCGTGCGCGCCACCCTGCCCTTCAGCACCCATCTCGTAAACGTGAACCATATGCTCCGGGTTGCGCGGGTCCGGGTATTCGCGAACCGGCCGCATGTTGCAGACCAGGCGCAGCACTGCGTCGGTGCCAGCGTGCTCGTGAACCGTCATGGTGATCGGACCGAGTCCGCGGATCTGGTGTTCCGCCGGTACGGGGCTGTCCCGCCAGACGACCGGCTCATCGCCCTTGCCACCGTCAACTACCAGGGCAAGCCGCTGGCCCTCAGGATCCTCGAACTCAACTTGCGGACGGCCGTCCTGCTCAGTTTTGGGCTGGTGGTTCACCTTCAGCTCTGCGAAGCGCTCCAGCCACCACTTGAGGCTGGCTTCGTTCCGGACGCGCAGGCCGGTACGGGTCACCGTGTGATTGCCGCGACTTTCTGCGGGCACGTCCCAGTCGAAGAAGGTCAGGTCAGTACCGGGGCTGCCGGCGCCATCGGCGTAAAACAGGTGGTAGGCGGACACATCGTCCTGGTTGACGGAGCGTTTCACCATGCGCATGCCCAGCGTTTCGGTGTAGAACTTCCGGTTCTCGCGGATCCGGGCAGAAACTGCGGTCAGGTGGTGAATTCCGGGAAGTTCAATGCTCATGGCGACCTCCAGCTGAGTGACGGCACGCAGCGCTTGCAGGGGCCACGCAATCCAGTGATGCCGTCAGCGTAGCAGGGTCAGCGCTCGCGTGCGAAATTCTGGGTCCAATAAGGTACGCCACCGGCACTTTCGGCGTAACCCATCCCGAAATCCTCGGCGGTTGGGCTCATGATGTTCCTGCAATGTCCGGGACTGCTGAGCCAAGCGGCTGTGACGGCAGCCGAATCGCGGTAGCCGTAAGCGACATTCTCCGAGTAGTAGGTCCAGTCGTAACCCTGGGCGCGGATACGCAGGCCCGCGTTGTTGAGTCCCGGCGGGCCGTCGTGTGTCATTTCTTCCTCGGCAGCCTGATACTCGCTGTGCAACAGTGCCGCCTGTGCCACGCGGTCGTCCCACGCGAGAGCAGGAACAGCCGGATACAGCGTGTCACCACACTGCTGGTCAACTGAACGGGCCAGGTTCACCAGTTCCAGCCAGACCGCCTGCTCATCAGCTGTTGAACCGTCCCCCGGGTCAGTGCGGAGTGTCACGGTCCTGAGCTCGGAAACACCGCCCTCTGCGACCACGACACCCGCCGTCGTGGGGCTTTCGAAGCTGGCGTAGGTGTGGGTCACGCTCTGCAAACCGAGGCAGGAGTCCTCAATGACGTGGAACGGGGAACCGTCTCCGAACGAGAGCACACAGGTCAACTGACTGGCGCCCTCAACCTCCGCCGTCCACTGGAACGTCACCTCGTGAGATGAACCGGCAACCGGGGGTGCGTCCTGGCTCACGGTCAGGGCCGAGACCGTTATGGTCACGTCCGGGCTGCCGCCGCCACCGCCATTTCCGTCACCGGGAGTCTGGCCGCAGGCGACCAGAAACAGGACCGACAGTGCCGTGGACAGCAGCCGCAGACGACTGCTCAGTACAGATCGCGTGTTCGCCATAGTTGCGCCGACTGTACAGCATCCCGGGCAGCCGCATACCCGATTCGGCACACACTGTGGCTCAGCCCAGCGCCGGTCCGGCAAAGCAGCGGATCAGGTCCCGCAACCGACCGGTTTCGCCGACCCTGATGGTCAGGGTCCGCGTCGCCATGTCCGCTTCAAGTACGGGTCCTTCTGCGCCACTGGGTTCGTGGCGGGCAACGGCGCCGATTCTGATCGGTCCGCTGTCAGGCGGCAGTTCAAGGTCCCGGGCAACATCCTTCAGCTGGCTGAGTCGCGGATCGCGCCCGGGTGCGGCCTGTGCTGTGGCTATGTGCGCCGCAACAAGCGCGTGGTCCTGAGGCAGTACGCTCACGATGGCCGCCCCCCGGGGATCATAGACAACCGGCAATCGCTGCCCCTGCCATTCAAGCAGCCACAGCTGCCGGTCGTTGTCCTGCTGCCCGAGCAGCTGACCGCGCCGCTGGCTGATCATGCGGATCAGCCGGGCCTGGTCACGGCGGCTCAGACTCAGCTCGAAACGTTCCTCGCCCCGCTGGCGGGTATGGCGGCGGGCGCCGTCCGGGTTGGGCAGCTTTGACTTCCGGTAAACAATCTTGCCGGCTGTTTTGCGGCGCGCCATCAGGGCACGCTACGCGTTGTTGGGCTGGCGTTCCTGACTGCGGGCATTCAG
>CAZPLV010000283.1:0-2306 GCA_964587295.1 uncultured bacterium | reverse complement strand
GCAGGAATAACGTCAGTCGGTGCTCTGAGCTCGGACCTGACGTTTGAGCAGGACCTGATGCAGGACTACGCAGCCGTCAACAACGGGCATTACGAGTACGTGCTGGACCAGGGCCAGTTCGACGTCACCTTCCGCAGGGCGGCTGCCTGGCTGCGGCGACCCTCGCACTTCAGCGTGTCGCTGGAACTGGATCAGCGCTGGGAACGCGCTTCTGCCTGGGCGGAGCCGGAACTTGAACGGGCGCAGCAACTGGAGCTCATTCCGGAGTCGCTGGCGGGCGCGGACCTGACCGAATCGGTCACCCGGGCAGAGTTCGCGGCAGTGGCGGTAAGGGTTTATGAGGCACTGACCGGGGAAACGACCGCAGTGGCGGAAGACAATCCGTTCACGGACACGGCTGACCCTGACGTGCTCAAGGCGTTCAACACCGGCTTGGCAGTCGGAATTTCCGACACCGAGTTCGCGCCGGATACGTTCCTTAACCGGGAGCAGGCGGCCACCATCCTGACCAGAGTGTTCAAGAAAGTGAACCTGCCCGGCTGGACCTGGGCCACCGATGCGGCGTTTGAGCTGGAGTTCGCGCAGGTGGACCCGTTCGCCGATGATGAACAGATTTCAGGCTGGGCCCGTGAAAGCGTTTACTTCATGGCCTCCAACGGCATCATCACTGGCACCGGCGGCGGGCTGTTCACGCCGCGGGCCATCACGCCCGAGCAGGTTGCTTCCGGATACGCCAATGCGACGCGGGAGCAGGCGTTGCTGCTGGCGGTGAGATTGGTGGAGGCGGAGTGAATGTAATCGGCTCTCCGCCTCAAACTGCCGTCACCTCAACGCGCGCCGACCCCGTACTTGCCCTCCACCTGCACGGCCGCCCGCATCGCATCATCGATGCTCATGCGTGGCAGCCAGATTGCCGAGTCAACGTCGAGATCGTTGCCGATCAGGTTCCAGCCGAGCATGCTGCGCACGCTGTTGGCCCAGGAGTCTGCGGCGGCCACGTCGGCCTCGGCGGCGTTGCGGTCAATAATCTCCCTTGAGCTGTACAGCGCGCCCCATTCCGGGGAAATCGAGAAGCCAATCGGCAGCGAAACGTTGTCGTAACCTTCCAGCACGTGCAGTGACCAATCCTCCAAGTTGTCAACGTGCATCACGGTGTCGAACTCCAGATAATCGCCAGCGCCATTGCCGAACAGTACGTTGCCGGTGATGACGACGTCATTGGCGCGCTTGGCATTGTCGATGCCGTGATTGTCGTTGTAGGCCAGGATGCTGCCGGTGATGCTGACGTTGGTGCCGCTCTCGATCATCACGCCGACGCCGCCGAAAGTACCGTATGCACTGTGCTTCTGATTGAACACACTGACGTTGTTGTTGAAGTCGTAAGTCGGAAACTCGGCAGGATCATCGGCCGCGACGTTGGCGCTCAGGTGGAAGCCGGCGCCGGTGTTGTTCACGGCGACGTTGTTGGTGACTGTCACCATTGCGGACGCACCCGGGTACAGGGCGATGGCACCCTGAGTCGGAGCTGTGTTCACTGCAATCACGTTCTGAACCAGCACCGTGCTGTTGATTCCCGTGCGGATGCGCAGCGCGCCACTCTCAGGAGTGGGAGTGTGCTGAGGCGTGCCCATGCGAACAATCTGCACCTGCTGATCATCCGAGTAATAGTTGCGGTCGCCGTTGTCGAAAATGATGCCATCGACAACCACGATGTGGGCCGTCTCCTCGCCACGTGAAGCCATCAGTCTGGTGGCGAATTCAGCCGTGTTGATCGCCAGTCGAACCTCCGTGGTGAAGTTCTGTGAGTTGTGCACGCCGGTAAAGATGGTCCGGTACTGAGCCCAGGGCGAACGGGTTGAGAAGTCAGGGCTATAACCACCGTAGATCTGCACGGGCACGGTGATTCGGTCAGCGCCGCTGTCCGCACGGCCGGTGTAGATGCCGCCGGTGATGCAAACCACATCGCCGGGTTCAAGGTCTGCTGCGATGTTGCCAAGGTCACGTGCGGGCCGCTCCAGTGTGGCGGCGCGGCCACTGCCGTCCTCGCTGACGTACTTCGTGCAGACCTGGGCAAACGCCGTCATGGACAGCATCACAATCACTGTCATCAAGGGAATCCGGTAGTTCATCTGAGCCTCCTTAGGGTCGCGAGCCTGGGCTCGCTGACCGCATGATGCAAGGAGCGCGTGTCAGCAGCGTTTCATGGGGCGCAGGAGTATGGGGACGGCGTTTCAGAATTTTGGTGGGCCCAGCTGGACTTGAACCAGCGACCAATCGATTATGAGTCGACTGCTCTAACCAACTGA
>CAZPLV010000282.1:0-2315 GCA_964587295.1 uncultured bacterium | reverse complement strand
CAGGCTCTCCAGTGCGGCCAGCACGGCGACGGCGAAGGCCGAGCGGACCAGGGTTGTCAGGTCAATGTTGAGCGCGGGCCAGCTGAGGTCAGGCAGCACCTGCGGGATCAGGCCGATACGGGGCACCGCCTCGAATAGCGGCAGCAGCGACACGAGCGTAATCAGCACCAGCGCCACCATGCCGGCCGGCACCAATCTGAGTTGCGGCCGGGCAGACCAGAGGATCATGACGGCCAGCGTCAGAAGCGCGAGCAGCGGCGCTTGCCAGCCCGGGCTCTGGACGTAGGCGCTGACTGTCTGCCAGCTGGCGATGAGGATGCTCTCGTGCTGCGCGACCGCGGCCGGTACGCCCAGGAAATTGGGCAGCTGCTGCAGGCCGATGATGATGCCGATACCGTTGGTGAAGCCGGAAATGACCGGCCAGGGGATGTAATTGATGTAGCTGCCGACCCCGGAAAAGGCCAGGATCAGCAGTATGACGCCGGCAATCAGGCCGAGTATGGGCAGCGCCTGCACACCGTAATTCGCGACGATTGGCAGCAGCACAACGGTCATTGCGCCAGTCGGGCCGCTCACCTGGAAGTTTGAACCGCCGAAAATCGCAGCCAGGGTGCCGGCCACAACCGCTGTGACCAGGCCCGCCACTGCCCCGGCGCCCGAGGTGACACCGAACGCGAGTGCCAGCGGCAGCGCCACCACCGCCACAGTCAGGCCGGCCAGCAGGTCCTGGCGCCAGCTCCTCAGGTCATAATCGTCCCGCCGCGGCAGGAAACCACGAAACATCTGAACCAAACGCTGTACGCCGGACAATTTGCCTGAACACCATCCTGACTGAGCCGTAACATGGCAAGGCTCACCCAATCATACCCTGAACACGCGCAAAAAGCATGTGCTGAACGGCGCCCAGCCTCGCACCATGCTCAGAATGCTCTGTCGGGTGTGCCAACGGGCGGATATCAGCCGATTGCGCGAAGGCGCGTTATCGTAAGGACGATGAGCACGAATTTTTCTGACAGTGATTCCGCAGCAGTTGTCCGCGCCCTGCGTGAACGCAGGACGACCGGTCCGCTGCGCTTTGATAACGAACTCAAGCCGGATCACGGCGTAATCCGTGAAGCCGTCGAGTCGGCCCGCTGGGCGCCGAACCACAAGCGCACCGAGCCGTGGCGCTTCTTTGTTCTCGGTGATGAACAGATCCGTGGCATGGCGGATGTGAACGCCGAACGCATGCGTCTGGCCGGGGCCAATCCGGCCTCAATCAGCGCCAAGCATACGGAATGGGCCGGCACGCCCGGCATGATGGTTCTGCTGTGCCAGCACGCGGAAGAGCACGACGCAATCCTGCGTCAGGAAAACTACGCAGCCTGCGCTGCGGCCGCCCAGAATTTCCAGCTGCACCTGTTCGCCCATGGCATTGCCTCAAAATGGAGTACCGCGGCGAACTGGCACGTTCCCGGCTTCTGGCCCCTGCTCGGACTGGAAGACCGGCCCGACAACTGCGAGCCGGTCGGCATTTTCTCCTACGGAATTGCAGCCAGCGTTGCCCCGGCGAAACGGAACCTGGAAGTGGCTGACATCCTCACTGACCTGCGCGGCTGAGTCTGCTCCTAGAGGGCTTTGACTGCCCCGCCGTCGACCAGCACGCTGCTGCCGGTCATGTAAGACGCGGCTTCCGAGACCAGGAACGCGCCCACCCGGGCGAACTCTTCTGGTGTGCCCAGGCGTCCCAGTGGAATCTGCGCAAGCGACTTTTCCCGGACTTCCTCGACAGTTGAGCCGGTCCGCTCGGCATTGGCCGCGTCAAGCTGGTCAATCCGGTCGGTATGAATGCGGCCGGGTGACAGCATGTTGACCCTGATGCCCTCGGCCGCGAACTCACCCGAGAGGTGCTTGACCAGCCCCTGGATGCCGGGCCGGTAGACGTTGGAGATCAGCAGGTTCTGCAGCGGCTGCTTGACGCTTGAGGAGCCGAGCACCAGAATCGAACCGCCACCGTCAGCCAGGTGCGGCCTCGCCAGACGGACACTGCGCACCACGCTCATGAGCGTCAGATCGAAACCGCGCCGCCAGGCGTCATCATCAAGCGTGCCGAAGTTGCCCGGGGGCGGCCCACCGGCGTTGCACACCAGGATGTCGAGGCCGCCCAGCGCCCCGGCAGCGGCCGCAACCAGCTGTTCAAGCTCTGAGGCGAGCGCGACGTCAGCTTCAAAGGCATGCACCGCGGCGTCGGTTTCAGCCCGGATGTCAGCAGCTGCCTCATCTGCCCGTTCCTGCGACCGTGAGCACAGTGCGACCCGCGCACCCTCACGGGCCAG
>CAZPLV010000281.1:0-2319 GCA_964587295.1 uncultured bacterium | reverse complement strand
CGGCCCAGCACGAATGGCAGCAGGTAGATCCTGTACTCGTCGATGAGGCCCCGTTCGCCCAGGTAGCGCGCCAGGACCGTGCCGCCAACCTCGAACTCGCCTTCATGCTGTTGTTTGAGCTGCCTGGTGAACTGTTCGACGTCGCCACTGACCAGAGTGGCATTCGGCCCTACCTCGGTCAGCGTTGTGGAGACGACCCATTTGGGAACCTGCCGCCAGGCCATGGCGAATTCGTGTTCGGCTGGACCCCACTCAGGCTGGTCGTCGTCCCAGTAATGCATGAGCTCGTACAGCCGGCGACCGTAGATGCTGCCTGTCAGGTTGTGGGTCTGCCGGATGAAGTGGTCGAACAGGTCGGCATCCGGGGCGAAGGCATCGTGGTCCACGAAGCCGTCGAGTGACTGGTTCATTCCGAACATCAAGCTCGCCATATGAGTATGGGTCTCCCTTCGCGCCTCCCTGCCCGGCGGCTAGCCGGAGTTATAGCATGTCGGACACCGAAGTACCGGCCCTCAGTCCTGCGGAACCATGGCGTTCATCCCAGCGCCGAACTGTTCAGGCGTCGTTCAGGTCTCCAGCTGCAGGATTGCGACTGGAGGTAACAAATGAACCACATCCGGACCTACAAACCATTCAAGCGCAGCCTGTTCAGTATGGCCATCCTGTTCCTGGGAGCAATCCTGGCAGCTTGCAGCGGCGGCACCGGGGCGCCAAGCGACGGCAGCGACCCGTCAGTTCAGATCAGCTCGGCTGACACCAGTCTCACCGCCAGCTACGAACTGACGGGCGTCGCGGTTGACAACGTCGGCGTGACCGGCCTGGAGTACACGGTGGACGGCGGTGCCGCCCAGGCGCTGACTCCCACGGGCAACGCCTTCAGTGCAAACCTGAACCTGGCCGCCGGTGCCAATGAAATCACCGTGACCGCAAGCGATGCCGCTGGCAATCAGGGCAGCGACACGATCACCGTGACCTACCTGGCGCCACCATCCGATATCACCGCCAATCAGTCGATAGCCGAACGAGGCGATTCCATCATCATCAGCGGCAGCGATTTCGGCACTTCCGGTGACCTGACCATCGGCGGCGTCAGCGTCGCCACCGACAGCTGGAGCGATGGCCAGATTGCACTCACCATTCCGGACAATGCGCCGGGTGGTCCGCAGACCGTCACCGTCAGCTCGCCGTATGGCGAGAGCAGCTTCGAACTGTTCGTCGGGGTCGCGTTCGAACCAGGCACGCTTGATGACCTGGTCGCTGAAGGGCACCCGAAGGGTACCGCCGTCCTGCTCTCGGAAGGCACCTACACCCAGGTAGCAGCCGACATCGAGCTCGATAATCTGAGTCTGTACGGCCAGGGCATTGACCTGACCGTCATCGACACGGGCGGCGCGCCGAACAGCCTCACGCTGTTTTCGGACGTCAACGCGCACACGACCGTGACTGGCCTGACGCTGATTGCAGACGCGGTGTACGTAGCCTCGGGCGCACCGCGCCCCATCGCACCACTCGGCATGGGCAGCTTGGACGCCGATGCGGCCATCAAGCAACTCAACGAACTGATCGAATCCAGCGTGGAGGCCCATGGGTCCGGCGACGAGCTGGAAACGCAGGCCGGTGCAGAAGGAAGCTTCAACTTGCTTAACGTCAAACTGGAAGAGGTGGCCGGTGGCATGGGCTTCGTTACTGCCAGCCTCGTTGCACCGCCTACCCTGCTGGGCTCCCACATAAACATCGATAACGTCGAATTCGACGCAACTCTCAGCATGTTCGCACTGATTACAAGTGGCGATATCAGCGTCCGGTCTTCGGTGGTCGACAGCGCAGGGTTCGCGTTCCTGGCCCTGAGCGGAGCAATTGATGTGGCTGACAGTGAGCTGTCCTCCACCTCGGCTGGTGCACCTCTGGGCACGATGGGCATGCTTTACGGTGACGGCCTTTCGGTCAGCGAGACCACTGTCACGGCTTATCCACCACTGATGTACTTCGCCCCCGTCCAGGTGTTGCTGGGTGGCGGCAGCCCGCTCCCCTTCGTGGCCCCCCTGCACATCACCGACAGCACCTTCCGCATGCTGGACGCTGACCCTGCAGCGGCGCCCGACACCGGCAGCATGATAATTGCGTCCAGCGGTGGTGAAGCACACATCAGTGGCAACACTTTCATCGTCCAGCGCGATTTGGGATTCGGCGCAGTCGGCGGCAGCCTGGGAGTGTATGACAACACCATGACCCTGGGCCATTCCGCGATAACCGGCAGCGAGCTCGTCCTCTCGTCCGTCGAGTTTCCCTCCTTCGTGGAGTTCACTGACAACGGGGCCA
>CAZPLV010000280.1:0-2327 GCA_964587295.1 uncultured bacterium | reverse complement strand
GCCGTTCCTGCGCGTAACGCGGGCCGTGTGGATGTCACCCGATGACGCGCTGGGGGACGGGGTGCTGGCCACAGACATTCAGCCGGCAAGTGGCCCGGACGGAAACATGGAACTCAGGCTGCCTGATCTGCTGCTGTGGGGGACGCTGGTGATTGATTACGGCTGACGCTGGGGCAGCGGAGTAAGCACAGCATTTGTTGGGCATCGTGAGGGACAGGCATTCAGCTAATCTCCATTGGTTGGGTGCTGACGCGTACTACGCTGAGTCATGTCAGCCGGCCATTTAATAGCACGGGTACTCGGTGCAACCTCGTATCGGTACCGAAATGTGAACGTTGAGGTCGCACCCCTGAAGGTCCGGGCGCTGCTCAGTTACCTGACGTCTGGCCGGGGGGCCAGCAGCCGAAATCTGGCTGAGCTGCTGTGGGAACCTGACCGGCTCGGAAGTGTTCACCAGGCAATCCACACGCTTCGTTCTGCTCACGGTAGTGGTGAATGGCTTCTGAGCACGCGGGGACGGATTGCTCTACGCGTACGCTCCGACGCAGCATTGTTCGAGTGTCTGATCAGCCGTGGACGACCTGCCGCTGCACTGGCACTCTGGCGAAGTACACCTTATGAAGGGCTGAGCGTGCCTGATGCCCCTGCGTTTGAGGACTGGCTCCAGCTTGAACGACTCCGGCTTGAGCAGCTCCACCGCGATGCAATGCACCTGGAAATGCATCGGCGCGAGCGTAACGGTGCCACCGGACCTGCCCTTGAACTGGTGCACTCAGTCCTGAACCTGGATCCCCTCGATGAAACTGCCCACCGGGTGGTACTCCGGCTCCATCTGCGTAGCGGTGACCTGCGAGCGGCTCGCGAGGCTTTCGAGAACTGCCGCCGGGTTCTGGCGGAGGAACTCGGCACCGAACCGCTGCCTGAAACGCAGGAACTTGGCGACGCGATAGCAGCCGCTGAGCGTGCCATTGCCGTGCAGGTCCCCCGGCGTTCCCTGGGCCACGTTCCACCATTGCTGTTGCGTCCACCGTTCGTCGGTCGGCAGCGCGAGGTTGCCGCAGTCCATGATGCTTGGGCCGCCGGCGCCATGGCCGTAATTGTTTCACCTGGAGGCATGGGTAAATCACGCCTTGTTCTCGACGTCGCCATGAGCGCCGGGGCTCATCTGTACCTGGATGGACACGACGGTGATGCGGGCGTGCCATTCATGAGCCTGTCGCGTATGTTCACGGAGCTGCTCAATGCCGTGCCCGACGTCGAACTGCCGACGTGGGTGCTCAGCACTGTCAGACGATTTGCAGCAGCCCCACTGGCTTCAGGGCACAATCCGGATCGACCGGGCCACTCTGACGATCCCGCGAATGACACCGGACAGGCAGTGCAGGCACTGAGTTTTCTGCTGGCAGCGGCACGTTTCGAACTTGAGGTTGTTGTAATCGATGACCTGCACTCGTTCGACCATGACAGCCTGGCGATACTGCTTGCCTCACTGGCTGAAGCGGACGACCACGGAGCGCGTGTGGTGGTTGCCAGCAGGGAGGATGAACTGGATGCAGAGTCGAGGCGTGTGCTCTACAGCTTTAGCGAGGCGGACCGGGCTGCACTGATCCGCCTGAGTCCGTTGGATGCACGGGCCGTGGAAGAGCTCCTGGAAGCCACGACAGAACCGGGGCGCGGAGCATTGGCCGCTGAACTGGTGCGTTACACGGGTGGCAATCCGCTGTTCGTGATTGAGACGCTGCGGGCGCTGCACCGTGTCCAAGAACTGGATGGCCTGGTGGCACTGCCCGAGTCGTTCAGCACACCGCAGCGCATCAGCAGCGTGCTGGTGCGTCGGCTTGAGCGGCTGAATCCGCCATCGTTGCGGACGGCCAGGGTTCTGGCCCTGGCGCCGGGCTCGCCTGCGGACCTCATAGCCGAAGTACTTGACCTTGAAGAGCACACGGTTGCTGAGTCGCTGGGATTGCTGGAGTTCGAGCAATTGCTCGAGAATGGTGCGCTGGCACACGACGTCGTTGCCGCCGTGGTTCGCGACCATACACCAGCCAGCGTGCGGCAGGTGCTGCACAGCCGGATTGCGCACGCGCTCGCCGCCCGTGGAGGGACGCCAAGGCACGTGGCGCAACACCACTTTGAGGCAGGAACGCAAGCAGAAACAGTGCCTGTCATTCAGGCTGCGGCTCAAGCCGTGCTTAGTATCGGTCCGTCAAAACTTGCCATGTCCTGGCTCAGAGGCGTGATTGGCGCTACGGAATCTGCATCGGAAGCGCACGCACGCGCGTTGTTGTGGCTTGGTGTCGGCCTGCGCGCTGTGGACCAGGCTGAGG
>CAZPLV010000279.1:0-2333 GCA_964587295.1 uncultured bacterium | reverse complement strand
TCCGCGCCAACCTGCAGGGCATCCAGAGCGCCAACCTGCTCAGCCAGGGCATGAGCGGTGACTTCGAGGCAATCGTCGTGGCCATCGGCAACCAGCCCGATCCTGAACTGCGCAAGCCCATCTGGCAGCCCGGCGGCTCGCTGTACTACTGGCACCGTGCCACCCAGCCCGCCGAGCCCGGTGGTCCCGCCAACACCGACGCGTTCCTCGATTTCGAGCACCGCCTCTATGAGATTTTCGACCAGGGCAGCACCATCGCCGACCAGGAACAGCGCGCTGAGCTGTACCGCGAGTGGCAGCGCATCAATGCCGAGAACGCACTGGTGATCATGATCGCCAAGCCGGCCAACATCGCCGCTGTCTACAACGACGTGCACAACTTCGTTTACAGCCTGGGCGTCGTCCCCGGTTACAACCCCGTCCCTTTCTACTACATCAGCGAAGACTGAACTGAACTGAGCGGTTGCACGGGTGCGCCCTGCCGATGGGCGCACCCGGCGGCCGACACGGAAACCCACGAGCTCAACGATGCTTTCCTATCTTATTCGCCGTATCGCCGTCATGATTCCGACACTCATACTCGTGTCGATTCTCTGCTTCGTCGTAATCACCATCCAGCCCGGCAGCTTCCTCAACCGCTATCTCGAGGACCCGCGCGTCAGTCCGCAGACCGTTGCCCGCATCACCGCCGACATGGGACTGGACCGGCCGGCTTACCAGCAGTACCTGTACTGGATCCGCGGCATCGTGTTCGAGGGCGATTTCGGGCATTCATTCGCCGGCATGCGCCCCGTCTCAAGCGTCATCGGTGAGCTTCTCGGCTGGACTGTCGTGGTTGCCGGCCTGACCATGCTCTTTGCGTGGCTCATTGCCGTGCCCCTGGGCATCATCACTGCCCTGAAACGCAACGGTTTCACTGACTTCATTGCCAGTTTCATCGGCTACATCGGCCTGGCAGTGCCGGACTTCCTCATTGCCCTGCTGCTGGTGGCGCTGGTGCTCAACAGTGGCGGCACCCAGGTTGGTGGCCTGTTCAGCCCTGAGTTCATCGGTGCACCGTGGACCTGGGCAAAGTTCGTGGACCTGCTCGGACACCTGTGGATTCCCATCATCGCCATCGGCACCAACAGCATCGCCACCGTGATGCGCCAGATGCGGGCCAACCTGCTGGACGTGCTGAACGCCGATTACGTCCGCACCGCCCGCGGCAAGGGCCTGTCCGAGCGCAAGGTAATCAACCGCCATGCTGTCCGCAACGCGATCAACCCGCTGGTTTCACTGGCCGGCCTGAGCCTGCCGGAGCTGATCAACGGAACCATCATCGCCAGCATCGTGCTGAACCTGCCGACTATCGGCCCGCTGCTCTACGACTCACTTCTGAACAAGGACCAGTACGTGGCCATGGCGCTGCTGCTGTTTTCCAGCGTGCTGCTCATGCTCGGAAACCTGCTGGCCGACCTGGCGCTTGCCTGGGTGGACCCGAGGATCCGCTATGGCTGAGCTGCTCGACGTGCCCGCAGCCGGCGGATCCAGGCGCGTGGGAGCAAGTGCCGGACAACTGGCCTGGCGCCGCTTCCGCAAGTCAAAGGTCGGCACCGTCGGCCTGTTCATCCTGGCTTTCCTCTACCTGGTCACGCTGTTCGCACCGTTCATCTCGCCTTACTCAATCACCCGCCAGGACTCGGGCCGTGCTTACCAGCCGCCCCAGCAGATCCGCATCATGCACGAAGGCCAGCTCATGCGGCCGTTCGTGTATCCCGTCAGCCAAGAACGTGATCCGGTGACCTTCCGGCGCATCTACCAGGAAGACACGACCAGCCCGCAGCCGCTGCACTTCCTCGTGCGGGGTGACAGCTACAGTTTCTACGGCATCAGGACCGACCTGCACCTGTTCGGTGTGGAAAACGGCAACCGCGCCTACCTGCTGGGCAGTGACCGCTTTGGCCGCGACCTGTTCTCGCGCGTCGTGATGGGCTCGCAGGTGTCGCTCACCGTGGGGATCATCGGCATTATCATCAGCTTCTCAATCGGGATTCTGGTTGGCGGCATCAGCGGCTATTACGGCGGCTGGGTCGACAATGTCCTTCAGCGCATCATCGAGGTGCTGCTGTCGTTCCCGAGGCTGCCCATCCTTCTGGCGCTGGCCACGGTCATACCGGCATCCTGGCCGTCATCGTGGGTCTATCTGGGCATCGTGGCCGTACTGGCCATAATCGGCTGGGCCGGACTTGCCAGGGTCATCCGCGGACAGGTAATGGGGCTGACCACGGTCGAGTACGTGCAGGCTGCCCAGTCAATCGGGGTGCGCGACCTGCGCATCATCACCCGTCATC
>CAZPLV010000278.1:0-2363 GCA_964587295.1 uncultured bacterium | reverse complement strand
AAGGACGGCAACCACCGCGTGAGCGTGGCGCGTCAGCTCGGCAACCGGTTCATCCAGGCGTACGTCACGCCGCTGCACAGCCGGGTGCATGTGGGACCTGACGTCAGCCCTGACGAACTGATCATCAAAGCAGAGCAGACGGCTTTCCTTGAGGAAACCGCGATTGATCAACTGAAGCCCGGGTCGGACCTGAGTGTGACCGCGCCGGGCCAGTACGGCGTGCTGCTTGAACACATCAACGTGCACCGCTACTTCATGGGCATCGACGAACAGCGCGACATCAGCTTCGGGGAAGCGGTTGTGCACTGGTTTGAGACGGTCTACGAGCCGGTGGTGCAGCTGATCGAGCACAATGATCTGCTCGCGGGCTTTGAGGGCAGGACAGTGACTGACATGTACCTGTTTCTGAGCGAGCACCGTGGGCGGCTGTGGCGGGAGCTCGGTTTCAGGCTGCCCACCGGCGCGGTGGCAGCGGACATGGCCCGGCGCAGCCTGAGGTCCAGTCCGGCAGCACGGGCCCGACTCCTGGAGCGTGCGAAGGCCTCCGGGTCGCCAGGGCTTTACAGCGACGTTCTCGTGGGACTGACGGGCGAGGCAGATGAAGCGGTCTTTGAGCAATCGCTGCTGCTGGCACAGGTTGAACAGGCCGAACTGTACGTCCTGCAGGCAAAGCAGACTGACAGCGCCGGACTGGAGCAGAGAGCGGAGGCGGCTTCCGTGGGTGCACAGTTTGTGGCAATCAGCGGAAATCCGGTGGACGCCCTGCTCGACCGGTCGCAGTTCAGTGAGCTGATCGTGCTGCCCAGGGGGCGCAATCTGAACTCTCTGGTACGCCGCATCCGGCGCCCGGTGCTGGCCGTCACCGGCGAAGCCCGGCCGCTCAGGCACCTGCTGCTTGCCTTTGATGGCGGCCAGCGCAGTGAGGAAGCCATGTTCCACGCCGCCTATCTGCAGCTGACGCGCCAGGCGCAGCTCACGGTCGTTACGGTCCAGGGCTCGGCCGTGGCCGGGCAGCGCATTCTGGACAAAGCGAGGGCGTACCTGGAAGGTGCGGGAGTTCAGGCTGATTATGAAACCGTCCGCGGCCCGGTGGTGGCCGGTTTGCTGGAGGCAGCCGGCAACCGTGACTGCGATCTGATTGCCCTGGGCAGCTACAAGTACAGCGCCTGGCTGGAGACGGTGCTGGGCGGGGTTCCCGATGAGCTGATCAGCCAGGCCCGGCAGAACCTGCTCATAGTGTGAGCCGAAGTAACATGGGGCGTGTGGGACTGATGGGCTGGCTCCGGCGTCTGCTGGGCAGGGAACGTGAACTGCCTGCGCGACGGAAGCTTCATACCGACCTTGATCTGAAGCGGTTCGCGCCCTGGCCTGAGGGCGGTCAGCTGGTGGGCGGCGCCGTTCGCGACGCGTTGCTTGGTGAGGTCATGACCGATCTGGACTGGCTGGTTGCCCAGCCCGAACGTGCGGCGAGCCTGGCAGCCCGCCTGCTTGACGGGGCGCATTTTGCACTTGACGAGCAGCGGGGTTACTGGCGTGTCGTGACCGGCGGCCACATTCGCGATTACCTTGCACTCAGGGGCACTCTGGAGCAGGACCTGCGGCAGCGGGATTACACGGTCAACGCCCTGGCGCTCGCCGCCAACGGTTCAATAACCGATGTGACGGGCGGCCTGGCTGATCTTGAAAGCGGCCTGTTGCGCATGACGGGAATCGAGCAGCTGCGCGCTGATCCGGTCCGCCTGCTGCGCGGGGTGCGACTCGCGACCGAACTCCGGCTGGAAATCGATGCGGCCACTGCCGCGGCGATCAGCAGTCTTGCCGCAGACCATGCGGCCGGTGAACTTCCGTTGCCCGCCTGGGAGAGGACGCGTGCGGAACTGGACCGGTTGCTGCTCAGCCCGCACGCGCCGCGTGGCCTGAACCTGCTGCTGGAGCTGGGTTTGCTGGCCGTTTACCTGCCGGAACTCAGCCGGGGCAGCGGAGTTGACCAGGGCGGGATGCACCATGCCGATGTTCTGGGGCATCAGATTGAGACTGTCGCCCAGTTGCTGCATTTCTTCCCGGACGCTGACCTGACACTGCGCTGGGCTGCCCTGCTTCACGACATCGGCAAGCCGGCAACCCGGACGGTGGACGAGGGCGAGCTGAGCCGGATCAGGTTCCACGGCCATGAGCGCAAGGGCGCGGACCTGGCGCGGCTCCTGCTGCAGCGACTGCGGCAGCCGTCAGCCCGTGTCGAGCGGGTCGGGCAGCTGGTCAGGCGCCACATGCAGCCGCTGCCGGACGACGAGAAGGCAACCAGACGTTTCATTCACCGCTACGGGGAGCTGCTGCCGGACCTTCTGAAACTGATGATTGCCGAC